>JACNJI010000018.1 GCA_014382645.1 Verrucomicrobiota bacterium
ACAAAGCTGATGGATATCATGCAGGCGCCCGGTTATGGCCGGGAAAAAGAGTGGCTTGCCAAGGCTGTCCTTTTTTGATCACCGGAAGATCGACGCAAAAAGCGTTTCAAAACCCACTTTGCCGAACTCGTCCAAGGTGAGAGTTCATTCGATCAGGCTTCTATTTTGCCATTCGTGAACGCCCTGAAAACTAAATAAACAATTTCGTTAAACCTTTAGCCATGTCACAAAAAATGAATCCATTCCCTGGGCTGCGCCCGTTCGAGATGCAGGAGAAATACCTGTTCTTTGGCCGCGAAGATCAAACCGTCGAATTGCTGAAGCGACTTGGTCAAGCGAGGTTTTTAGCAGTGGTCGGCACTTCTGGTAGCGGTAAATCGTCACTTGTGCGGGCTGGTTTGTTGCCGGAATTACACGGTGGCACGATGACCGATGCTGGTTCAAGTTGGGAGATTTCAGTCATGCGCCCTGGCGGTGACCCTCTAACAAATCTTGCGCGTGCTTTGGAGGACTCAGGAATCTATGATACCGATGAGGATAATTATTATCGTCATCTCCGTGCAATGCTTGGACGGAGCACTATGGGGCTTATCGAAGCCGTAGCGCAGAGCAAGATGAAGAAGGAGGACAACCTTCTCATTGTTGTTGATCAGTTTGAGGAAATTTTTCGCTTCCGATCTGATAATGCCAACCACGCCGAGGAGGCAGCAGGCTTCATTAATTTACTTCTTGAGGCAGCGGAGCAAACCGAAAAATCGATTTTTGTTATTATTACCATGCGATCGGATTTCCTCGGGGATTGTTCACAGTTTCGAGGCTTGGCCGAGGCGGTCAATGAAGGTGAATACCTGATTCCGCGACTTAACCGAAACCAGCGCCGTCTTGCTATCGAAGGTCCAGTTAAGGTTGGTGGTAAACTAATCGAAGCTCGATTGGTTCAGCAATTGTTGAATGATATCGGTGATGATCCAGATCAATTGCCCATTCTACAGCATGCACTGATGCGTACTTGGGAATATCACGAAAAGGGAGGAGGGCAGGGGAATCTGGATCTCGACCACTATGAGGCAACTGGTGGGATGCAGGAGGCTCTTTCTCGTCATGCTGACGAGGTCTACGACGAATTGTCAACAGATGAGGATCGTAAATACTGCGAGAAAATTTTCAAGGCATTGACAGAGCGAGTAAGTGAGGGGCGTGGTATTAGGCACCCAATGGCAATGGGCGAATTGGCTGAGGTTGTAGGAGTGGATGACCCCAGAAAATTATTACCCATAGTTGAAGCGTATCGCGCTGCGGGTCGAACATTTCTGATGCCACCTGATTCCATCGAACTTGGTCCAAAGGTGGTTGTGGATATTTCACACGAAAGTTTGATGCGAGTATGGGGTCATTTGGTTCATTGGGTCGATGAGGAGGCGCAATCAGCAAGAATATATCGTCGTCTGGCTGATACATCTCTGCTTTTTAAGGAAAATAAGGCCGGACTATATCGTGACCCTGACCTGCAGATTAGTCTGGCTTGGCGAGACCAAAACAACCCAACTGAGGCATGGGCTGATCGTTATTACCCTGGGTTTATTGGTGCAATGGCGTTTTTAGAGCAAAGCCATGAAACGGCAATTGCGGATGAAAAAGCCAAGGAAGAAGCCCGCAAACGCGAACTCGAACAAGCCCGGCGCCTCGCCAAGGAGGAACGCCGCTCCCGGGCTCTGTGGCAAAAACTGGTCTGGACCTTCGGTGCCGCCGTTATCGCAATCACCGCGGGGCTTTTTTACATAATGGAATCGCGGGAAACCATACGCGACAACCTGAGCCGCGTAAGCCTCAAGGAAGCCAACCGTCTGGCCAACAACAATCAGCAGGATGAAGGCATCGCTCTGTTGGCTCGTACCATTGAGGATAATCCAAGCTATTCAGCAGCAGGCGTTAGACTGATGTCCATGTTGGAACACACGGCGTTTCCGTCGAGTGTCAAGAAAATACATTCAACGGATAATGAATTTACTGGGGGGAATGATCAGAACTCAATCGTCCTCTATCCAGAGCATAACTTGTTTACTGAACGAGGAAGACGGGAGGATGGTTGGATGCGATATCGTTTATTCAATTTAGCGACCGGGAAATTGATTAAGGGTTGGGAATTAGAACACCGGCTTAGCTCTGGTCGAGTAACTAAAAATGGCCAGCTCTTCCATTTTACGGAGGTGAACGAGGCTGGAAGCTCCAGGTTTTATTTCCACGACATTCAATCGGGTGATACCTCGGATTTTGAGATTTTACGGGAGGCGAGGAGTTATCGATTATCTGATGATGGAGGAAATATGGGAATATATTTTACAGATGGCGGCTATTCTGTCTATTCGGTCGAGCAGGAAAAGCCGATTTACGAATATAATGAGGCAGTCGCCGGCGGGCGAAGCCCTATTACCTTGTCACCGGACGGAAAGAAGGTGGCGATGGCGATTGAAGAAACAGACAGGGTGGATATCATCGTTGTTGATCTCCGGATGAGCCAGCGTAGAGTGATCAAGACATACCCAATGACAGAAGCCAATGTGGGCCTTTCATTTACCGATGACGCACAGTCATTGATCGTATTTACGTTCACAGGGAGATCGTTGAGAGCCTCGAGAAGTTATGACTTGGTGGATATTCAGTCCAGGGGCAGTGTGGACATCCGGCCTGACCCGGATGGTTTTGGG
>JACNJI010000288.1 GCA_014382645.1 Verrucomicrobiota bacterium
CCCAGGGTTGGGGCGAGACTGCGGGCAAAGCGGTGATTTTCACGAACCACTCCTGGATGGCATAACGAACCTCTAGCGGCACTTGGACGTCTTCGACGGGAGCCTGCGGGTGGGCCTCGGCAAAACCCGGAAGTCCCGCTGCCCAGTCGTTCACCAATGGGTTGTACTTCATGGTGCAGGAGCCGAGTGGATAGCAGGCGTCGTCGGGGCTGACGTTTAGCTCGGCGAGCTTTCCGTAATAGTCCCGAATTTCGGCTTCGGGGATTTCGGGTAATCCGCTCGCTCCTTGACGAAGCTGATTCGTTGGCATTTCCGGGAGGGTTACCGATGCAGCTTCCGAGACCGGGAAGGTGACCTCGAAGAAGGACACAAGCTTTTCGAGGTCTTCTTCCGTCGTTAGGTCATTGAAGGAAATCTTTAGCAGGTTTGTGCGGGAAGATTCCGGCAGGCGTTGAGATACGTCTACGCCGATGTGAAGATCAGCCGCTCGGCCTAAGGCAATGACCTCGGAGACGGGTTTGTCGAGTTGGAGTAGCGCCTCGTTGAAGAAAGGAGTCCCCGGAAAGGCTAGTTCCACTCCTTGTCGGGCAATGAGTCGCCTGACTGTCCCGATTGCATTGGTACGAGCGGAGGCAACGGCTTCCGCCATGCCGCTTTCTCCCTTAGCTAGAGTAGCTGCTCCTGCAAGGGTTGCGAGAAAGGCTTGGTTGGAACATACGTTGGAGGTAGCTTTTTCTTTTCTTATGTGTTGTTCCCGGGTGGACAGAACCATCACCAGGCATTCGCGACCATCCTCATCCTTCGCCTTGCCGACAAAGCGTCCGGGAGTTGCTCGAACCATATTGCGAACCTTGTCGTTGTGACGTGTGGCGAATACGCCCAGTCCCGGACCTCCGAAGTTTGACCGAATTGCCATATGTTGGGCCTCGCCCGCGAGAAAGTCAGCACCTTCCTCACCGAACTCGGACGGTGGCTTGAGTCCGCCGGCAGCAAGTAACATGGGATCGATGCAGGCTACGGACTTGACTCCCCGTTCACGGGCAAGGTCCGTCAATTTATCCACCTCTTCAAGTAGGCCTAAACTGTTCACCTGGGGGAACGCGATACATGCGAGCTCTTCCCCGAGGGCTTCTGCTTGTTGGCAAAGAGCGGAAAGATCGATTGTGCCGGTAGAGGGGTCGATGGCGGCGAAGGCAAGGGTAATGTCCGTATCGGTTGTCAGCGTGCGTAGAACTTCCAAATCTTCCGGAAAGAGCGTGTCCGCGACGATGGCAGTTGAGGAACCTCTCTTCAGTCGAATGGCGCAGCAGATGGCCTCGAAGATGGCCATGGAGCGATCGTAAAGGGAAGAGTTCACAGCCTCGAATCCAGTGAGGGTGCTCATTACGCACTGGTAAATCCAATGCGTCATCAAGGTGCCTTGGCTTCGTTCCGGTTGGTAGGGAGTATACGAGGTGGTGAGAGGCCTAAGGTTGGAAACATAGGAGACCACGGGATGGACTTTCCAAGAGGGTAGACCGTCCCCAATGAATGACGTCCGTAGTTTCGTTTGCTCAGACATCCCGTGCAGGCTTGACTGTAGGTCTTGGTAGGAGAGTTCTTCCGGCAATTCCAAGGGTTCCGAAAATCTGACTTCGCCGGGTACGTGGGAGAAAAGGTCTTCGAGCTTTTCCACGCCCACCGTTTCTAGCATGGATTTTATGTCTTCCGCGGATGCGGAAACGTAATGACGGGCAAGTTCCCTTGGGAACTCATTCGGGTCATATCCGAGTGGAGGGGGCTGGTTGCCTGAAGTTGCGTGTGGTTATTCAGCTGTCATTTTGCTCGTTGCTGGTAAGAGTCTTTACCGTTTTTTTGCCTTGGACGTAACGAGAAATTATTCACATCCTTGAAATTGATTCTGTTTTAAGACAAGCTACTTGGGTTGAGTTGTAATAATATGCATCGGCCAGCGTATTCTTTCTCGTTGAAAAAAGTCCATACTTTTGGAAAATCCATACCATATGCCTATCGATGGATTTATAACTTTAACCTTGTGCAAAGCTAGCCCTGAGCCAAGGTTTCATGCTTTTATTCCAATTGGGTTCTTCTCTTAAGTCCTGAGCCCCCCACGGATCATCTCCTGCCGCTAACCAAACTACGCCATGCAAATTCATATTAACAAGGATGGGCAACCTTATGGACCTTATACGATCGATCAACTCAGAGAGTATGTTCAGCAAGGTCACTTCACCGAACAGGATTACGCCTGTTACGATGGCCAGAACTGGGTGACTGTTGTCCAAGTGCCCGGCTATGCCGGTGGTGCTCAACCGCAACAACCTCAGCATGATGCGCAGGCGCAGGCGCAAGCCTCCGCCCAACAAGCCCAAGCAGTCGCCCATCATCAGGCACAAGTTGCCCAAGCTCAGGCAATCGCTGCGGCTGCTACCACTGCGGCTGCCAAGAAAAAGAAGATTATTTTGTTTTCAAGCATTGGCGGAGTTGCCGCCTGCTTGATCGTCGGATTATTGATTTGGGCTCCATGGTCTGGCGGAGATGGTGAGAATGAAGATAACACCGAAGTGGCTTCAGGCGAAAGTGGTGACGATGCAGATAAGTCAACTCCCGCCGCAATAACTCCTGCCACGCCTACTGCATCTCTTCCCTTGGAGAAATATATACCGACCAATGCCGCAGGAGCCTTTGTCCTCCCGGTAACGCAGATCGTCGAGAAAGTCGGCATTGATTCCTTGGCCGAAATGGTTCCTCCTCCTTTCAACCTCATTCTTGAGAATTACCAACAACAGGGGGTTGATTTTGCAGAACCGATACAGGCTTTTCTTATTCTGGATGCCGATGATCCTAATCAGCCCACCTTTGGCGCATTGATCAGGTTGAGCGATCCTCAAAAATTCCAAAAAGGTCTTGTCCCCTTGGTCACTCAAGGCGCCCAGCCAACTAGCAAGGATGGGTACGATGAGTATGCCTTGGGTAATGGTTCTGATGCCGGTCTCTTGGTTGTCGCCGGTGATGTTGCTCTAGTGCTGGGGGGGGAAGGAAAAGCCGAGAACCTTCCTTCTTTGGCCAAGAATATCATCACTTCCGATGGTTCGGATTCCTTTGCAAAAGCCAGTTATGGTTACGAGGATTTCGTAAAGGAAGGTCATGATTTGGGCTTTTGGTTAGACCTGAACAAAATATCGGAAGCATCGCCCGAGGAGATTCCCTCTGAAGCCGCAACTCTGTTAAAGGGTGGAACAGGTGCGGTCTATCTTGATTTTGTTGATGGTGAGGCCAGCATTGCCGGAGAGTTCCATCTGGCAGAGACCGCTCCCAAATTGGGTCGTGGGGGTCTTTCCGTAGATGTAATCAAGCTAATCCCATCTGATTCTTTGGCGGCCATTTCATTGGCCTTGGACATGAAGGCCATCGAGCGCTTTATTGAAGAAGTCGTTGTGCCAACTGCAAAAGCAGAAGGCGAGGAGATCAACCTAGACGAAATTGACCCCGACATCGGGATCAAGCCGAGGGACGTCATTCAGGCATTCAAGGGAGAATTCTCCCTTGCGGTCACTGACGTCGCCATTCCCGACGGAGGTTCGGACATACCCTTGCAGGATGCTCCCGCCGTTGCCGACCCATTCGGTGGCGCCAAAGAAGCCCCCGGTGATCCTTTTGGCGAACCCTCCGTCACTCCCTTCCCGGGAGCAGGTGCCGCTGACGGTCCCAACGAGGAAGGTACTGATATAGGAGATGGTGCCCCGCAGGTGGAATTCCTTTTTGCCGCAACCATAGATCCCGCCAAATGGGAAACCTTGAAGACTTCTCCACCCATCGGTATGGCCATGGGGGGAGCAATGTTGATGGGGTTTTCAGTAATAGCCGAAAATGGAAAACTCATTGTCGCCAGCAAGAAGCATGCGGACGAAGCTAAGGCGGGCAAAGTCAGCAAAAACGTTTCCGGAGCTGAACTCGACTTGTTCCAAAAGAACGATTTTGTCCTGAAATTCGACTTGGCCAAGGCCGCTCAAATGAAAGACACGCCGATTCCTCCTCCGGCATTCAAGGCTCTTGAAAAACTCAGCTACCTCGCGATAACTGGGACATCCAATGAAAAAGGTGGTTCCGGAGCTCTCCGCATAGGTATGGCTGACAAAAACAAGAACAGTCTAGCCTCTTTCATGGAACTTATTCCCATGCTTCAATCCCTGGGAGGTGAAATGGAAGGGCGATCAAGTGGTTTTGACGAAGGTGGGCCTGATTTCGAAGATGCACCGAACTTCTGACCTCCACTTGAGCGGCATATTTCTTTAACCTGGCGATTTCGTGAATAAAGGGCGGGACTGTCAGGGTAACTTTCTTTCCGAGTTACTCTTCGGGTAAGCGGCCGTTTTGCCAATTGTTTCGCTCGATTACATTTCCGGCATTGTCGTAGACGACTTCTTCACCGTGCAATTTTCCGTTGACTAACGAGGCCATGCCTTTGAGCGAGCCGCTGTCGCGAAGGATTACGAATTTGCCCGTGAATGGTTGCCCGGTCTTCTTGATGTGAACGATGTCGATGCCGCCGATCACTTGGTTTTCGAAATAATTTTCCGCCTGTGAGGTAGTGCCTCGCCAAACTACTTCGTTCTCGCCCGTGGCTGGAGCCGTTGGCAGTGGTTTGGGCTCGGGTGCTGGTACAGGAACCAGTGGAGTCGGCGGAGGTTTGGGGAGCGGAGCAAAGACTTCGGCAACTGAAGGCGGTGGGGGAGGCGGTACAGGATCGATTGTGGGTGAGGGGGTTGGGATTTCCGGAAACGGAGGTGGCGGAGGTGGCGCAGGTGGCGGTAAGGGTTCGACTACCACGGGAGGAGTTGGCGGAATTAGTTTTGGGTCGGGAGGAGCTGGCAAAACGGGGACAGTCGACGGCTCCGGCAGTGGTTCCGGCAATGCCGGAGGTTTTCCCGCCTGCCACCTTCCCACCAGTTTTGTGCCGTCCGATCGCGTCAAGATACCTTCGCCATCCTGCAGGTCGTTAGACCAATTACCTTGATAGCGAACTCCGTTTGCAGAGACAAACGTGCCTTCGCCGTGTCGTTTCCCGTTTAGGAATGCTCCAACGTATCCGGAGCCATCGGTCCACTTGTAGCTACCTCGCCCCGTACGTTTTCCGTTCAGGTATGCACCTTCGTAGACTTCGCCCGATTTCCAAGTGAATCGGCCTCGTCCATGTCGAGCGTCTTTTTCAAATTGTCCCTCATATTTGGATTCATCTTTCCATGCGTAGGTGCCCATGCCGTGTTTGCGGCCCGATCGGTCCACCATTCCTTCATAGCGACCATCTGCAAAGTCGACCGTCGCCTGCTTCGATGAATTGCAGCATGACAATAACAAGGCCATTGTTGCCAATGGCACATGGACGAAATACAAGCCTTTCATTAAATCATAAAACAACATTCCAACATTACGGGCAAGCGTGTAAATGGATTTCCCTTGGCTTGTGTTTTCCTCATTATATTTGCTTCTTGCCGGTAAATTCGCGAAAAGGAATCCTTCAGTGTTACCGGAGAGGTGTCTGAGTGGTCGAAGGTACCCGACTCGAAATCGGGTGTACCGCAAGGTACCGCGGGTTCGAATCCCGCCCTCTCCGCCATTTCGTTAAACTTTGTCAAAACTTCATTAGTGACGTGAAAGAGGAAGATACCGAATCCGAGTTGCCCGAATGCATTGCTGATTGTTGCGCCTACCCGGCAACCTGTCTCTGGAATCGTCGCTGTATGGAGGAGGGCATGCGCGAGAGCAAAAAAGCCAAGATGGTTCGAGAGGAAACCATTGGTCGCGAGGATGGCGACGAAATGGAAAAGTGAAAAGTTTGCTTTCGGGCTTGGCGGCGTTGCTTGTCTTTTGCGTTTCTTGCGGCGAAGAGAATTCCTCGAGGGGAAACAAAGGTGAATCGTCGCTTGAGGGGAAGATTCGACTTATTGAAAGAGACCGGGCAGAAGCTGATCGTGAAGTCTTTTTCAACGAGACAGAAGCCCAGCGGCACGAAGCAGTAGTCGTTCGGTTGTGGGATTCGATGCGAAAGGGTGAACCCTATGCCGCCTTGAGCATGTTTCCCTTCGAGAGAATGAGTATTGCTCGGTCCAAACAAACGACACCTCTCTCTTTTGGGCCATATCCGATCGAACATGTTGTTTTTACCGGGCAAATGGAAACCTTGAAACCAGAGACGACCAGAAAAATTTTAGCCGCCGTCAAATCTTCGGGTTGGCGCATCGTACAGAGCGAATGGCATCACGTTACTTTCGTTCCTTCCACGGTCGGAAGCAACGCCCGCTCGGAAGTGTCCTTTGAGTTACACGCCGAGAGATCCGACATTCCCAAGCGAAGCATCTTGAAAGGAATCCTTGAGGTGACTTGGAGTAACTTGGAGAATGATCTCAAAAGCCCCATCCCGAAGAATCTTTCCGTCCAAGATTTCCAAATCTTCGGGAGCGAGGGAGCGACCCCTTTTCGGAAAATCGCGGTTATCGATCCTTCGGTCTTCGGGAAGCGACCATCCTGTACCCCTTTTCTGGCACAAGACTTGAATGGCGACGGCCTTTCCGAAATCGTTCTTGCCGGAGCCAATCTGCTTTTTCTTAACCGAGGTAGCGGACGTTTCGATCAGGCCGATTTTTTAAAAAAATCGCCGCAGGCACCTCTCAACGTAGGTGTACTTGCGGATTTTACTGGGGATGGTCGCATCGACTTTGTGGGAGCGTCGGAAAAGGCTTCCGACCTGCTTCTTTTCGAAGGAGACGAAGTCGGCAATTTCGAGAAGGCTGGACGATCATGTTTAGCCGGCAATTTCGTTCACCCCCAAACCCTTACCGTCGGTGACGTGGATGGGGATGGCGACTTGGACTTGTTTCTAGGTCAGTACCGATCCCCTTATCTTGATGGTTCCATGCCCACGCCTTTTCATGATGCAAATGACGGCTATCCCGATTTCTTGCTTATCAACGACGGAACAGGCAAGTTCACCGACTTGACGGAATCCTCCGGGTTGGCGGTTAAGCGCAACCGCCGAACCTATGCTTCAAGTTTAGTGGATTTGGATGATGACGGAGATCTCGACCTTCCATCACCGGACCTTGACGGCAAGTCAAACGGTCGCCAACCATACACAAACCACAAACTGCAATAGCACAGGGAAGATATCTTTCCATGGCAGCATAACATTCAATGTCTGCTGTAACAGCCATCTCAAGAACTGGTTTCATCATCGGTTCAGGGCCACAAGTAAGTAGTGTGCAATTGTCAGAATCTACCCCTTGGAGCAATTCTCCAAGAGGTTGCGTTGGATATCCCTGAATTCCCTGTGTACCATCGTCAGTAGTAATGGTAAGTGAGTCACAAAGGCCCTCCATACGTTGTATGTAATGGGCTTCACTAGCATTTCTAAAACCCATGATTGCGTGGATATTCACACGGCCCCCGAGTTTATTCCTTGCTTCCTTAGCCATCATGTGCATTGGGGTTGAGCCAATACCTCCTGAAACAAGAATCAGGGTGCTTCCTGATTTTAGTGTTGGAAAAGTTGTTCCAAATGGCCCTCTTAGAGCCAACCAATCTCCCTTAGACATTCGAGTTAATTCACCACTCTGACGACCCAAGTCTTTGATTGTGAATCCCATGAGTGTGTTGCCTACCATCCCTTCATCGGCAGCAGTGGTTTCATCAATTCCTGTTCGATCAATTTTGATGTCCCCTACACTGTATGGCTTTTCAGAATTGAAATTGGTTCTACTCATCCCCCCTTCTGCATCATAAGGATTCCAACACATGAAGAATTGACCTGCTTTGTACGCAGTAGCCAATTCTTCTGGAACTTGCAACCAAACGGTCACTACGCTTTCAGCTTCATGCTCGATTTCCATAATTGGCAAAGGAATAGGTGCTAAGATTTCCCCTGATTTTCTAAATTCTTTTGCCATCCTTTCACAGCATGTATCTGCTAATTTTTGTAGGTCAAAGTCTGCACTTCTCGTATTTGGTGAGGTGGAGAGAGTCAATTCAAGCCCTCCATTGAGTCAAGTGCAATTCCTCGCATACTCTCAAGATTAGCATATCCTTGCACATCCATGAATTCATTCAATTCATCTTCTATTTCCTCGAATATATCAGCGTCACCATAAATGAGCGCACTGCCGATTTGTACTGCTGAAGCGCCAAGCATGATGAACCGAGCAACATCAAGTCCAGTAGTAATTCCACCCATCGCTAGAATCGGTGCGTTGGGGATTTCACCTCGACGCATTGCTAGCGCTACCTCAGCAACCTTTCTTTGAGCGATAGGACGAATCGCAGGCCCTGACATCCCACAAAGGAGATTTCCGATGATAGGTCGTCCTGCATAGGGGTCAACTTCCAAAGCTGACACGGTGTTGATGAGAGAAACACCGTCTGCACCCGCTTCTAAGGCCGCTCCTGCCTCCAAAGAGACTTGAGCGGTGTTCGGGGTCAGTTTGGCATAGACGGGGATTCCTACAGCCTGTTTTACGGCTGAAATATATTCTTTGATTAATTCAGGTTGTTGTCCAACAATTAGGGATCGACTTCCTGGTTTGGAGTGAGGGCAGGATAAATTCAATTCCAAAGCGGTTGCTCCTGCAGCCTCCATTTTCTTTGCGATATCGGCAACGGTTTCCGAATCAGGGCCGAAAAAAGAAACCAACATTGGTTTTGAAAATTTATTTTGTGCCATCATTTCAGTAAATGATTCCACACCGGGATTAGGAAGTCCCATCGCGTTTAGAACAACAGAGTCAGTTGCTTCCACACAAACTGGCCCAGGATATATTTCTCTTGCAACAGGGCCGATGCTCTTTGAGACCAATCCGCCACACTTACTGGCTGCTACTCGATGTAAAGCCGCAGCGGTGCCACCTTGGACCCCACTTGCTAACATCAGAGGGTTTGCTAAAGCCAATCCGGGCACTTCAACGCCGAGTTCCGCCATCCTGCTCAATACGGCGGCTTAGCCGACACTCTTCAAGCGTTGCGACTCATCGGCGCGCTTATGGCGGCTAGGGCGGGCTCCCTTTGGGAAGCGGCCCGCCCGCTTCTTAAGTGCGGAAAAGCACGGTTTATAGTCCCCCTTTAGATTATTCACGAGGGGCAGAAAAAGGCTCTGCCACTTTGGGATGTGGTACCCAGCCTAGTTCACGCACCCAAAACTGGGTTCGGGGCGGCAGAAAAAACAATACGAGCAGAGTCGTTAAATGGCCCACTTTTTGTTTTAGGTGGGATTGAACAAAGTCTTGACATTGTTTGGGTGCCAATTGGTAGAAATGAATTGGAGGATGTATGGCGTAGATTTGAACAAATTGTTTCAGATCTTTTGTCTGTTGGTTATCCGGGTTGTATTGATTGTGCTGGGCCGGCCGCAACAGAACCTTGGGACGAGTCTCAAAGTCGTTCGGGATTTTGAAGTCGGCTTGGAAAAAAGAAAAATTATTGCTTTGGCTTGGGGAACTACGTTCCCCTGACGGGGTTATTATCATCCAGCCTTCAACATTGTTTATCTAGGGTCGATAGGGCGGGCAGAACTCGGATGCGGACAGAGTCGTTGACAATCACAATTAGTCATCGGCGATTTCCTCGCTCGCGAGCGCACGTACGCGAAGCGACTTCAATAAACAGCATTATTGGAGGCATAAAATGTGCCTGGAGGAGTATCCATGAAAATGCTAATAGTTGAATCAAAAGCCAAAGCCAAAACCATACAAAAATATCTCGGAAAGACCTACTTGGTACGAGCCAGTAACGGGCACGTTCAAGATTTACCAACAGGTAAACACAAGGATGCTCGAAAAGCGATGTGGGCGTCAAAAGAAGATAGCCTACCACAACCGCCTTGGGATTTTACAGAGCGAGCGAAAAAGACTGTTGATATGCTTCAAAATGATGCTAGTAAAGCAAATGTTGATGAAATTTTACTGGCAACTGACCCTGACCGCGAGGGGGAATTCATCGCTTGGCGGCTTAGTGAATTACTAGGCGATATTGCACCGTGCCGACGAATTATTTTCCATGAAATCACAAAGCCTGCAATAGACGAAGCAATTGCAGCGGCATCTGAGATTGACGTTAATTTAGTAGATGCTGCAAAGGTGCGAAGATTTATGGACAGATTAGTAGGTTATAGAACTTCAAAATTTGCCCGTTCGTGGCGTTTGAAATCAATGGGCCGGGTACAGACACCGACTCTTGGATTCGTAGTGGACAAAGAGTTGGAACGGGAAGCTTTCGTCCCAACTCCGTACTTCGCAGTAAAAGCAGATGCTCAAGGAATAAATTTCAACGCTAGGTTTCATGAATCTGATGATGAAGATGCATGGCGTGATCAAGATGGTAAATTTGATTCTAGCCGAACAAATGATGAGGCTCTAGCTAAATCAGCATACGATTCTTTGGTTTCCGAAGATAATTTAGAAATTTCTAACAACAAATCTTCAACATACACGAGGAGAGCCCAGCCACCTTTTACCACCGATGCACTATTACAGTCAGCGGGTAGTAGATGGGGTAGTTGGACACCTAAGAGAACAATGAGAGTTGCCAGTGAATTGTATAACGCTGGGCATATCACATACATACGAACTGATTCAACTCGTACTAGCGGGGCAGCACGTACAACAATCAAAGAATTGATTGAGAAAAGATGGGGCAGTGACCACATAGGTTCAGGTGTACTAGGTAAGCAAGATGATAGCTCTCAAGATGCGCACGAAGCAATTCGTCCAACAAGGCCTGATGTACTTGCACCCGAGGGAATTGGTAATGATGGATTACAACTCTATCAACTGATTTGGGCACGATTTACTGCTAGTCAAATGAATAATTCTGAGTACCAACGCCGTTCTTTAGTTGCTGAAGTTAAAGGATTTTCAAAGACATTGACAGGCACATATTCATGGCGCACCCATCCTGGGTGGGAAGCCGCGTTTGAAAACATCACAACATCTCATCCAAAAACATCTGAACCAGATTTCAACATTGAAAAGGGAGCATCTTTGAAGATTGATAAGAATGAAGATAGCCCATCCTATATTGAAGATGAGACAAAACCACCTAGGAGATACCGCCAACATAGTTTAGTTACAGTCATGAAAGATCAAGGGATAGGTCGCCCATCAACTTATGCTACTACAATTGCTAAATTATTGGAACGAAAGTATGTAACTGACGAAAGTGGTTCACTTGTTCCAACCGAACAAGGTCGTTTGTGTTGGTTAGAAGTTGCTCCAATGTATACAAGTCAAGATGATGAATCTGAAGTTTCTTTCTTATTCTCGGCAGAATTTACAGCAGGAATGGAGGAGAGGCTTGATGCGATTGAAGTTGGAAAGAGAGGCGCACCATCAGTTTGGAATGGTTTCACATCACATTTCAGAGCATTGCACGCTGCTGCGCAGGACATTCGTAGATCAAAACCTACACCTAATCAGATGAAGAAATTCCAACAATTAACCATCAAAATGGCATTATCTGAAATCGCAGAACATCTCAGCAACAGAGATGCTGAAAGCCTTACAGGTTCTGAAATGAGTGATGTAATCAAAGCACTTCTTGAGTTAGGGTCGCCACCTGCTACTGAAAAGCAAGCAAAATTCGTAATCTCACTTGTTGATGATATTGAAGGTCTTGAACTTGATGAGGCTTTGGCCACCGTGAAGTTAGAAGATATTGACGAAATGACAATGGAACAGGCTAGTGAACTGATTAACACTCTTATTGAGAAGAGGGATGAAATCCCACGGCCAGCGAGTGATAAACAACTCAAACTAATTAAGCAAAAAATCGAACAGTTAGAATCCACTGAAGAAGATGTTTGCAAACTAGTTGGAGCAACTACATTATCTGAACTAACAGGTGGCCGAAAAGGTACTGCGAGCACCCTTATCACTGAACTCATCAACAAAACCGGAGGCCCCCGCCGAGGCAGAGGAAGAAAACGAGGCGGAAAGGGAAAAAAGAAGTGAAACTCTGAAAATATATGAATTACTGAGTGGCAAACTACGATAGAGGTCACCACCCCGCGTTAGTCAATGACAGGGCATAGAGTGGATGTTCTAATCATCGGAGCAGGTCCCACAGGCGGATATTTAGCCGACAAATTGGCGACATCAGGACTTTCAACACTTCTTATAGAGGAGCATAAAGAAGTGGGGAGGCCTTTCCAATGTGCAGGATTAGTCAATCCAGATGCGATGGAGAAAGTTGGGCTTGAGTCAACAATTCTTACTTCTGTTTGGGGGGCAAGAATTCACAGCCCAAAAGGAACCTGTGTAGAGGTAGGTGAACAAGGAAAAATAAAAACTCATGTTGTTTGCCGAAAATTATTCGACGAGGGAGTTGTTTCAAAAGCCCTAGAGAATGGTTCTGATATGTGGTTAGATTCACGTCCTGTGTCTGCAGAGGTTAGTGAAAATAATATTGTGGTCACAGTTGACAGGGCTGGGCAAGAAGTTGAGGTCGAAGCATCACTTCTTTGTGGCGCAGATGGCGCTCATTCATGGGTACGTCGTTATTTCAAAATGGGTCGGCCAACTGAATTGATGATCGGCTTTCAAGCCGAATTGGTAGGTTATTCAGGAGCTGAAGGTCGACTTGACATGTACACAGGTGAAGAGGTTGCCCCAGGGCTTTTTGCATGGGCAATTCCTAGTGGTAGGAGTTGGAGAATTGGCGTTTGGTCTCGGGCAAACGACTTGAAAGGAAGAAGTTGTGAGCAACTTTACGATACCCTTCTCAATCATCCAATCTGGAAAGAGAGATTTTCAGATGCTAAAGAAGTTGCAAGGTATTGCGGCCCCCTTCCTTGTGGTATAGTTCGCCACCCTGTTAAAGAGCGAGTCGCACTTTTCGGAGACGCCGTTGGTTTGTGTAAACCGACAACTGGGGGAGGGATAGGAAAGGGATTCCAGCAAATTGATGAGATGGCTGATGAACTTATCAAAGCAGTACAATCTAATCGACTTTCTCTGTCAGATATGAAACGAATTGCGAAGCCGTTGAAAGCGATGAAAAAAGACCAGAAGAGAGCAAGAATACTGCGCGATTTATTCCTTACAGATTGTGATGATAATAAATTGGAGAAAACTTTCAAAACATTCGCGAAACCAAAAGTAGTCCAATTAATCAATCAAAATGGGGATATTGAAAAACCGGTTAAACTCGGTATCAAGATGTTGAAAGAGGTGCCTGAATTTAGAAGCATGGCTGCCGGAGCAACTTGGGCGTTACTAAAGGGGTGAATATTTTGCCAAAATGGACAAACTTGCGCATGAGATTTCCACCATTTGATGCCCCTTCAC
>JACNJI010000017.1 GCA_014382645.1 Verrucomicrobiota bacterium
TGGCTGCGAACTGCTTGCCCCATGTCTCTTCCTTGCCCAAGGCTTGCTGCAATTCGGTAGTGTCTAGATCCACAGGGAAGTTTAGCAAGTGCCGCTTACGTCCGTCGTCCGTTTCGTCCGGCATGAGGGAGACGGCGCAGTCGTGCATGTCTTGCGCCAAGTGGACTCCCACTCCAAGCGCCTCCATCATCGGTTGAAGGAAAGGAGCCTCGGTCAGCATCTCGTTACTTTCTCTTCGCAATTGATCCCGAAATAAACGTGGCGCCGAATAGCTTATTCGGACCGGTCTTTGTCGGAAGATACCGTTTGGGTCGGTTTTCACGACCATTGGAACGATGATCTGCAAGCGGTTCGGCAGGTGTTTGTATTGACCGTTCGGCTTAAAGTCGCAGACATCTGAGAAGTAAAACTGCCTGCGAGAGTAGCGTGGATCGGCTGGGGTGAAACTTATAGGTTCGGACAACCTTTCCACATCACGCATTAGAAGGCGTTTGTCGGTCAGGGCTCGGACGGGGTCATCGGCGAAGAAGGCACCTTCGCTCAAGCCGGCCTCTTGACGCCACTGTTCCCATTCTTCTTCTGCTGGCTCCTTCCAGACAAGATGATTGTCCGTTTTTAGTAGTTCCTCGAAAAGGCGAACGCTACCGATGGTCTCGGGGTTGTCCTTTTGGTATTCCCGAAGAATTTCGCTAAGAGCGTCAGGACTTATTTCTTCCTCTTTGGCTTGAGCCTTCTTGGCCAAGGCGTTCCACTTGTCTCGTAAAGCCCGAAAGCCTCGAATGGTTCGGACGTTCATCCCGTAGGCCACGGATTCACCTTCGGTCGATTCGTATTCATCCGCCATTTCCTCCAGAATGGCCTCTAAACTGGCGACTCGCGGATCGCCCGCAAGTATGGGTGGTGGTTCTTCTTCGTCTTCGCCCGCCACCTTCCATTTGGCTTTGTTTTCCATGCAGGCCAAACGAAATTCATTTTTATTTTTTTCCTTTTGTCGTTCCTGTGTCTTTTCCTCAACTTGATGGAGAGCTTTGAGGGCTTCTTCAAAAGCAGCGAAGTCGAACTTGTCCCAACAGGGACGTCCTTCGTCGTCTCCAACCTCAAAAAAATCCAAACTCGTAAAAGCCCGAAACACATAACCTCTCTCTCCTCTGCAAACCTTTATTGGATCCTCAGTCACTCCAGCATCGTCAAAAGGTGCGGGGCGAGTTTGGCTTTCATCTGGGGCGTGAATGGTTTGACGTAATATTGCGAATGTCCTCTCGCTCTTTTCCACAAAGCGATAGAGCATCATGGCGGCCATTTGCATTTTCTTGCCTCCCTTGACAGAAGAACCGACGTAGTTAGGCATCGAAAAGTCCTCGGGCTTGCTCTCGAGAATTTTAAGAAACTCTTCCTTCCGTTCCCCGCAAAGAAGTTCCTTCTCGCAAAGAAGTTCCAATCCGACTGTAATCCGAGCCGTTGCTTTTTCTTTGTCCAAGCGGGGGGTTCGTTTGTCGGGAGTACCAATTGAGTGGACGTCGAAATTGTCCATGTCGGGCGAATCCCACAGAGTAGCAGAATCGTGTAGTACGAAGGGCATGGCTTCTTGAGCCCATTTCCGCTTCAGCAAAGCTTTGTCAGCTTTGAAGTTAGCATTTGTAAATGGATTGCAGAACAAGGGAAAAAATTCAGGCGCTGCATTCCGAATTTTACCTCCTCCGCCTTTGCAAGCTTCGAGTAATTGAACTAAAGCTGCGTTCCGAATGTCAGATGAAGCCGGGCTATCTCCTATCGCTGCATCGAAGCAATTTTCAGGAGTGGCATCGGCGTTCTCCGGGCAGAAGTACTTGACGACTGAACTGCGCATACCGGGCCTAGTGACGCCTTTACGTCGAAAGGGAAGCCAAACTTGGCTTGGAGTGGGGTTTCCGTTCTCATCGGTTCCCGCCAGTTTGTTACGAATTCCGCGAATGGGATTGTTGGAGTTGGTCGCCAAGGCCAGCAGGCAGACTGCGTAATAATTCACCGCATCCTGAAACAGTTCGTGATGTCGCCAAAGTGCCTCTTCCCAATCCGGCAATGGCTCCCAGTCAACTTCACCACCTCCCTCTTCATTTTCAGGTTTATGTTCGATGCGAGTGATTTTCCCTTGGTAAATTCGGTTCATTTTAATGAAAAGTTATTTAAGTATGTAATTCATTAAGGTGTAATTAATGTTTTTTTCAGTTACACACTGCTTATGCCGATCATATGATTCAACCCAATATGAATATTCTACCAGATCCGACCACGGGCAATCCGACTGCAAAATCCAGAAGGCCGCGAGAGCGGGAAGCTGTCGTATCAGTAATTGGTTGCAAGTTGTCATTGGGAAGTGTTAAAAAGTTGCCGAATCTTTATTCAGAAAAAGGTTTAAGGGCCCTTAGCTCAGTTGGTTAGAGCATCCGACTCATAATCGGCAGGTCGTCGGTTCGAGCCCGACAGGGCCCACCATTTTTCAAATTTCGCAAGCAAGGACACCCGCTTGTAATTTAAGATTCTCCCTTGGTTTGCAGCCTTGGTTTCCATAATTCTTTCGGAACGCATTTTTTCCGGATCCTCCTCAACGCACCCAAGGGAAAAAGCGGCCCAATCTCCGTTGATGACTTTGCCGTTGGGCAAAAGATGCTGGCAGACTTGCTTCACTCGCTCCGTCAACA
>JACNJI010000016.1 GCA_014382645.1 Verrucomicrobiota bacterium
GAGTCCCGCGATGAGAGCTATGTGGGTAGTCGGTCGGGTACTGCTGGCGACCAAGGGCGATTTGCTCGGGGTACCACGCGTCGTCTCCTTCGCTATGGAGGTTGAAACGATGGGTCTCCATCAGGAGCCTTCTGGGGGATTGAGTAGAGCGAACCGCGAGAACTGCTTCGGACGCGGCATCATAAGTCATGTCGATGAACGAACCGTCTGTTTCGGTATAAGGTATGTTAAATGCCTTAGCCCGAAGATCGAAGGAGCCAGCAAGTTGGTGTCGAGTTGGAGCGGATTGGGCGTAGTGGTTATGTTCAACTGCGAAAAGAATCGGAACATTGCGAAGAGATGCTAAGTTGAATGCTTCGTAGATTACGCCCTCGCCAAAGGTCCCGTCTCCCATGAACAGTACTACCAGGGCTCCGCTGTCTTTTCGTTTTTCTGCCTCTGCGATGCCTACTGCGACGGGTGCCCCTGCCCCGAGAATACCGTTTGAATAAAAGTTGCGGGCATGAATGTGTTGACTACCACCCTTACCGCAACAGATTCCATCGGGTAGTCCTATTATCTCCCGTAAAAGACCTTCGAAGTTACCCGTAAAGGAGAGGAAGTGACCGTGGCAACGGTGGTTTGAGTATACAATGTCTCGTTCCGGATCCAAGTGACTGCAAACGCCAACTGCACAGGCTTCTTGGCCGGAAGATGTATGAATAGTGCCCGAGATCAGGCCTTTGTCATAAAGTTCCATCAATGAATCTTCGAAACGTCTTATAAGGCACATAGTTTCGAAAAGATTGATTGGTAGTTTAAATTGTTTATTCATACTTATGAAAATGCTTTTATACCATATAATTTATAAAAATTGTTATAGAATATGAATTTATGTAGCCAAAGTTTTAATAACTTCTGATACGCAATTCAGTTCTCTTTCAGTAATCTCATGATAGCTGGGGACATTCATTCCCCTTTGATGGATGGACCAAGCATTTGTGTTGTTTCGAATTTCATCGAACATTGGTAGTGCAGACAAAGGCCAGAAAAAAACTCGTGCATCTATATTTTCAGCGGCAAAAGCATCTTGCAGTTTTTCCCGCGTGATACCGGTTTCTAGGGTGAATACCACCGTAGGCATCCAGGCACCGTTAATTGTGCCCACGGGCTCGGGGTTCATACTGAGCCCAGGAAGAACCGCCAACCTTTCTCGGTATGCGGCCAGTATCTCACGTTTTCTGGTGGTCAGTTCGTCAATGCGCTCCATCTGGGCACAACCGATAGCCGCCTGAATGTTGGACATCTTGTACTTGAAGCCCACCATATCTGGCCAGAATTGTTTGGTTTGTCGTCGATCCCTTCCATGATTGCTCAAGGTAAGAACCTTCTCGTATAGGGCATCATCATTGGTTACGAACATTCCTCCCTCGCCAGTCGTGATTGTCTTGGTGCCGTGGAATGAAAAGGTGCCGAACCTACCCATGGAACCAGCACGTTTGCCGTGATAGACAGAGCCAATGGCCTCGGCGGCATCCTCGATTATCGGGATACCATGTTTTTCACCAATTGCAAGCAGCTGGTCCATGTCACAGAGATTGCCGTAAAGATGGACTGCTATGATCGCTTTTGTGCGTGGGGTGATTGCTTGCTCCACCAAGTCCGGATCCAGGCACCATGTATTCTCGAGAATATCCACAAAAACAGACTTTGCTCCGAGGTGAACGACCGGGGCGGCGGTAGCGATCCAGTTGGTATCCGCCAAGATAACTTCGTCACCCGGACCAATGCCAAGGGCGCTCATACCCATATGCAGCGCACCCGTACAACTCGATGTCGCAATGGCGTACTCCACACCAAGGTGCTCCTTGAAGGCCTCTTCAAAGCGTTGGATGTACTCGTAACACTTTTCCCCCCAACCATTGGCGGCAGCATCCGTTGCGTAGCGAATTTCAAGCTCGGTAATGGAAGGCTTTGTGTGAGGTATTCGAGGCTTCATTTGAGTTCCAAGCTCGGTATTGCAGTTACGAACTTTCCACCCCATTCTCGGATGAAGGCCAATTGGGCTTCAATTTCTTCTGCGAGGTTCCATGGCAGAATCAAGACGTATTCCGGATGGTTTTCCTCAATCGCATCAGGGGGAAGGATCGGGATGTGGTTGCCGGGTAGAAAACGATCCTGCTTGGAGGGGGCTGCATCAGAAACAAAGGGGAGCAGTTCAGGTTTGACACCGACATAGTTGAGCAGCGTGTTGCCCTTGGCGGCAGCGCCATAGCCGGCGACGGTCTTGCCGAGTCGCTTTTGTTCCAGCAGAAAGGCCAGTAGATCATCCTTCACTGCGTTGGCCTCGGATTGAAAAGCAGTGTAGTAGTTTAGGGTATTCATGCCGCGATGAGTTTCTTCGGCAAGAGTTGCGGTCACGGTCGGAGTTGTCGGATGCTCGGCTTCTTTTCGGCACCCGTATAACCGCAGGCTGCCACCATGTGTAGGCAACTCCTCGACGTCAAAAATCCTTAGGCCGGCCTTTTCGAAAATGTTGAGTACCGTCTGCAATGAGAGGTAGGAGAAGTGTTCGTGATACACGGTATCGAACTGCCGGAACTCGACGAGACGCATCAAGTGCGGGAACTCTAGGGTGATCACGCCTTGGGGCTTGATTAGCTCCCGCAGTCCATGGGTGAAGTCATT
>JACNJI010000015.1 GCA_014382645.1 Verrucomicrobiota bacterium
TTCCTCACTTTTAAAACGAAACGGAAAGTTTCTCTCTCGCAAATAAACTCTCCCTTCTATCGTGGGGAGAATTCTCCAGCGGCCAAAAGACCCGTTCTTCTTGATGAAGCCGTCTCGCCATGCGTAGCGAAGTTGGCAATTTCCTGCATCCCAACAGTAGGAATGACCTCCGGGGAGTGATACTGCAATTGCTGCAGGTGAAGAGTCGGGCATGAAGGTGCGATGGACTATGGCGAAACCTGATTGGGGTCGCGAGAGGTTCGAGGCATTTGCGTTTTTCGCGATGTCTTTCGCTTTGGCGATAAGTTCGTCCATCTTCGCTGGTCGCGCCTTGGCAACAAAGAGCGTGCCGTACATTACGAATCCATGGCCGGGGAAGGTGCAAACATAGGGATATTCACCTTCCTTTTCGGGTGCAACGAAAGTGACGGTGGTTTTCTTCCCCGGAAGCACTACTGGAGTAGAGGCGATCACGTCTTCGGATTCTGGGATATAATGTCGGTTCGGACCATCTGCTCCAAGGGCTATGGCAGATTCGATCACTTTCATCCGACTTCCAGGCTCGACGAGCACGAAGTTGTGCATCATCTCGTCCACGTTGTCGAAAAGCAGTTCCACTGTTTCGCCCGGTTGGACGTGAAAGGCAATCGGGTCGAATTTTAACCCTGGTTTAACTGAGAGGCGAAGTTTGGCCCCGTCCGCAGAGTTAATGATCAATAATCCCATCCAAAGCGGTGAGAACAACCGAAGGGTCCCGTGGGTGAAGACTGTTTGTTTCACAGCTTACGAATCTTTAAATTTCGGAACCGGACTTTTCCGCCGTGTTCCTGAAGCATGATGCGGCCCGATTTAGTTCCGAAGTCGGGTCGAGACTTGAACTTGCTTTTGGCGTGCCGTTTTTTCCAGTCTTCGGAACCGATTTCAATTTCGGCAACCTTTTCGCCATTTAGCCAATGCTCGAGCTTCCTTCCTTTTGCCACGATGCGACTGACGTTGAATGCTCCGGGAGGCTTCAGCTTCTTTTGGGCGGATGCTCCCTTGATTGCATAGATTGAGGCTGTAGCCCCGAGGTGACCCGGGGCGTACTTCAACTTAGCATCATCAATAATTTGATATTCGGGTCCTAAAGTCGCCCCGGAGTAATCGGTGACCCTATACTTTACGCCACTGTTGCAACCTACGGCTATTTTCCATTCAAAGGAAAAATCAAAGTCTTTAAAACTTTCCTTGGTGTACAGGTCGCCAGCTTTGTTCTTGCGAAAGATGCAACCATCTTCCACTACCCAGCCCTTAGCCGGAGATGCCCCCGAAAGGTCTGTCCAACCTTTGAGGCTGTTACCATCGAAGAGATTAATTTCCTTGAGCTCTGCCAAGGTGAAAAGCGGATGAATTATCGATATCAGCAGTGCGAATCGCATGTTCTTTAGAGCTTATTCCGACTTCGGCCCACTATCCTTATTCTGATCCCGTGGACCGCGACCACCGCCCGATCTTCCTCTCCCTCCTCGACGACGTCCTCGATTGCCGCCACCGTCTTTTCGTTCGAGATTTTCTTTGTCTCTTCCTCCGCCCCCGCCAGAGCTTTTGCGGGAACCGCCCCCACCGCCTTGCCGGCGTAGACGGCTGTCCATTGCGGCTACCTTTTTTTCAAGTCGGGTCGTTTTAAGATGGAAATGTCCAATTACAAGCAGGACGCCGTATATGATGAGAGCGTACTTGCCGAAGGCGACGTCGCCCCACTTTTTGTTCCAAGCAACATAAACGGCTGCAGTACCCATAATGGCGAGGGCAAACAACATCCCGGTGTTCCAGATTAATCTGAAACCACCTGTGGGACGTTCACGGCCAAGCACTTTCTTGCTGTTCATCAGCAAGAAGAAGCTCAAGTAGGCGACAGGAATCAGGGTAAATCCAAATACTGAGGTTGGGACGGCCAACCAGAAGGCCGCATCACTCCAGACGAATGGTCCAAGAACTCCCACTCCCGCAAGCAGTGCTCCCAGGATGAAGGGTTTTCCTTTGTGAGGGACCCCCATGACTTCGCAAATTGCATGCCCGTTAATGGTCATTAAGATTATGATAGTGGAAAGTGCCATACCGAGCACTCCTATACCGAATATCCAGTGAGAGAATATCTCGCCCGTGAGGTTTTTAAGGGACTTGGCTAAATTGAATGCATCTCGTTTTACGAGCATGGCAGCCATGTCCTTATCAGCATCGGAGAGGTTTTCTTTCAGTTCCTTTTTTTGGACTGGCGCCATTTTCTCGTAGGCTTCAGACCCGAGTTCGAGACCTAATCGAGCGTTGACCAGACCGTCGTATCTCTTTTCCAAATTCCCTTCCAGTATGCGTTCTTGATAGTCGACATAGGCGGATTGAGGTTTTACGTTGAACTGGGAGCCTGCGGCAATGACAACGCAGGAAGTGGCGATGACATAAGGGATCAGCAGGGCAGTCCAGAGATCGAACTTGGCAAGCCCGCGATGTTCCCGGCCCCATCGTCTGCGCAAAAGAACGAACGGCATGAAAAACGTCATGTTGATTCCTACCGCAGTTGCTGCGGCCGAAATCATTACGTCCTTTTGCATGTTTACGATCTTGGACTTCCAGAATTCACTGAATTCTCCTGTTGCTGCGAGCGCTTCTTTATATTTTGCCGAGGG
>JACNJI010000014.1 GCA_014382645.1 Verrucomicrobiota bacterium
TGGTGATGAGCTACGCCGGCGACGAGACGCTGCAGAAGCGGCTTCAGCAAGGCAATATGACGCGCGAGGACGCGCTGCACATCTTCGTGCAAGCAGCGCGCGGTGTGCAAGCGCTGCACAACCACTCGCTGGTTCACTTCGATCTCAAGCCCGCCAACATCTTCCTCAAGGGCGATGTCGCGCGCGTCGGGGACTACGGCTTGAGCAAGCTGGTCTCCGTGTCCCGTAACTCACTGAGCTTTGGCCGTGGCACGCCGTACTACATGGCGCCCGAGATGCTGCAGCGCCGCGGCGATGCGCGCAGTGACGTCTACTCGCTGGGTATCCTGCTCTACGAATGCCTCTACGGGGATGTGCCGTTCAAGGGCGATTCGGAATGGGAAGTGCTGCGCAAGCACGAAACCGCACAGCCAGAGTTCCCGGCCGACGCGCTGCGAGGCGATCGCTAGATCATCCTGCGCTGTCTCCGGAAGCAGCCTTCGACGTACGCGATCGTGCCGGACGCGGGCCCCTTCGGGTCGGTTGGTTTGATGCCCTCTTTGATGAGTCCGAACGCGCCCTTGCGATTCTTGACGTGCGCGACGGCGAGACGGAGCGGCCATAGCCCATGCCAACAAGGCGATCCGGACTTGGGGTCCCCAAGCCAGAGAGACCAATCGTCGCCTCAAGGGCTATGCTTCCTCCAAGGAGGCCATTAAATACGGCAACCTCAACGAGGTGGGGACTTGCCTCATGCTGAAAGGGGATGCCCTTCGCCAGAAGGGAGACCTCAAGGGGGCAATCGCCACCTATGAGTTGCTCTTGAGGGATTATCAATACGCCCAGGTCTGGGATCCCAAGGGATGGTTTTGGAAACCGTCCGAATCGTCCCGCAAGAACCTCGTTTCGCTCAAGAAGGCTTCTGCACCTAACTTAAAGGTGGCCAAGCGGCATTTCACCGATGCTCAACTGAAGCTTCCCGGCAAGAAAGGGATTTGCCTGGCCATGCGCAAAACAGGTGAGCCCGGTTCGGTTCAGCAGAACATGTCCAAGCTCAAGAAGGTGAATCCCTACTGGAGTTATTCCTGGAGTTGGGACCAAGTAGCCGGCCAGCCATCCAAGGTCGAGTTCATTCCCATGGCTTGGGGTGCCTGGTCCACCGATGGTTTGCGAAAGGGTCTTCAGATTGGCGTCATGCCTCACGTCAAGGCGGGCAAGGTAAAGCGTTTCCTCGGTTTCAACGAACCTGACAAATCGGACCAGGCCAACATGTCCTACAAGGCTGCCCTCAAGTACTGGCCGATACTCGAGACGCTTAAGGTTCCCTTGTGTAGCCCCGCCTGCGCCAATCCGGAGGGAGTGAACGACGACACCGTGCAGGGCGTCCGAGGTACTTGGATGCGTGACTTCATGACCGAGGCCGATCGTCTAGGTTACCGGGTCGACTACACCGGGGTGCATTGGTGCGGCGGCACCCACGTGGCCGACTTCAAGGCCAAGACCTTGGCCCAAAACCGGCACAAGCCGCACTTGGTATTGGCCTTCATGAAGGAGGTTCTCCCTTGGCTCGAGAGGCAGGACTAGGTGCCGGCTATGCTTGGTTCTCCTTCGGAATCAAAGAGGCGGTCGGGCATACTTCGGCCCTCTATGACAAGAACGGCAACCTTGCCGCTTGCGGTCGCTACTACCGGAGCATCACTACTCAAAATCCCGATGGCGATCAATCTATCGGGAGGTGAACTTTTTCAAATCGGTCCTCTTAACCTTCCTGATCTCTTTGCTCATACGGTTAGAAAAAATGTCGCGTCGAGTACGCCTGCCTGTAAACCTTTCCGTTTTTCTATTTAATATTGTCCATCTCATGAAATGCCTTCGATTTGTCTTCGCCATCTTAGCTGCTTTCTTTGTCGCGACCAGCGCCTATGCCCAAAAAGGGCGGGCGGTCAACGTCACCGTGCCCGACGAACTGGAAGCTACCCTGTTCTCTCCCAATACCCTGACTCCCTGCGTCGCTTGCATCGGGGTGGCCCCCACTGGTGAGGTCTATGCCGGTGTCGACCGGATCGGCTCCCTCGGCAAGGGAGGCGGCAAGGGTTCAATCATACGCCTCATTGATGCCGATCACGATGGTATCTCCGAGGCACATACCGTGTATGCCGTCATTGATAACCCGCGCGGGATCGTGCCGGTTGGCGACAAGCTCTACGTCCTCCATACCAAATGGGGTGAAGGCAAGGATTTCGACGGCATGTTCCTTTCCGTGCTGACCGACGCCAATGGCGATGGCAAGGCGGACGGGCCACCCAAGCATTTGGTCAAGGAGATCAGTACCCGCAAGTTCAACCAAGCCCGCGGCGTGGACCATACCACTAACGGGATCCGCATGGGGATCGATGGCTGGATCTACGTCGCGATCGGCGATTTCGGTTTCGTCGACGCCGAGGGCACCGATGGCACCAAGCTCACCATGTACGGTGGGGGCGTGATACGCGTGCGTCCCGACGGCACGGAGCTCGAGACCTACGCCCATGGCTTACGCAACATCTACGACATCGCGATTGACCCCTTTATGAATATGTACACCCGCGGTAACACCAATGACGGCGGTGGTTGGAACATGCGCTTTATCCACGAGATCCAGACCGGGCAATACGGATACCCGAAGCTCTTCAAGCGCTACA
>JACNJI010000013.1 GCA_014382645.1 Verrucomicrobiota bacterium
GCCTACGGTAGTCCGGTAGCTTTCCCTCACGCGGGCAAGACCCGGATCGCCACTCTCAAGACCGACGGACTCGCCATACTCGATGCCAAGGACGGCACCACCGTCGCCTTCGAAAAATGGGAAACGAGTTACCGCACCAACTCGACTACACCTCTTGTCCGTGGAGACAAAATCTTCATCTCCACGGGCTACCGTCGAGGTTGCGTCTTGTTTCAATTTCAAGGGAGCGCACTGACCAAGATATACGAAAAGAAAACCCTTTCCACCCACATGAACAACGTCATCCCCGTAGGCGACTACCTCTACGGTTTCGATGGCAACGTCCACATGGCCGGATCCAAGGACTTGGTCTGCATAACATTCTCCACCGGCGAGGAGCAATGGCGCGACCGAAGCAACCTGCAGGTGGGTTCCCTCATAGTGGCGGGCAACCGAATCATCGCTCTCGGGCAACGCGGCGAACTGGCTATCGCTCCGGTCTCACCCAAAGGGTTCAAGCCGATCATTCGCGAACAGGTCATCGGTGGGCGCTGCTGGACGAGTCCCGTCTTAGCCAACGGCTACCTGTACGTTCGCAATTCTCGGGGCGACCTCGTATGCCTAGACCTTCGACGATGAAGTTTACCTTCGGCATCCTGCTCGCTTCTTTTTTGACCTGCGCCGCATGCGACAAACCCAAGGATTCCCCCCGCGATCTCAAAGATTTTGCTTCGGGTGATCAAAGCACTGTTGAAGACGAAGTCGAGAAGCTCAGTGCCACCGACCTTTCCCATTGGCCACAATGGCGTGGTCCCCTCGCCACGGGTGAAGCTCCCAGAGGAAATCCACCGATAGACTGGAACGAAACAAAAAACATTCGCTGGAAGATACCCCTGCCCTGCGAGGGTCACTCGACACCCGTGATATGGGGGGATCGAATATTCCTCACGGGAACCTCGGCCCACGGGAAAGCGCTTCCCGTCCCCGAGCAACCCAAAGGCGCCCACAACAATCTGGATCCCAAGCGGAAACTGCGATTTCTCGTCGTTTGTCTCGACTTGCAGGACGGTTCCGTCCTTTGGCAGAAAACCGTGCGAGACGCCCAGCCTCATCAGAGTACTCACGAATCCGCCACCTGGGCCTCCCACTCGCCCGTCACCGACGGAGAGAGCGTCTATGCGTTTTTCGGTTCAAGCGGTCTCTATGCTCTCGACTACAACGGCACCGTTCTTTGGGAAAAGGATTTGGGAGACATGCTTGTCAAACACGGTCACGGAGAAGGCGCCTCCCCCGCCCTTTTCGGCGACATCCTAATCGTAAACTGGGACCACGAGGGCGATTCCTTCGTTGTCGCGCTGGACAAGCGCACGGGCAAGGAAAGATGGCGGCAAGCTCGTGACGAACCCACCTCATGGGCCTCCCCTATCATCGCGAAGGTGAATGGCAAACCCCAAGCCATCGTCAGCGGAACCTCCGCCATTCGCGGTTACGACTTGGCCACGGGAAAAGTCGTCTGGCATTGCAGCGGATTGTCCAACAACGTCGTGGCCACCCCCGTTTATGCGGAAGGCGTCCTCTACGCCGGGAGCAGCTACGAAATCCAATCCATGCTCGCCCTCAGCCTGAAAGGAGCCAAAGGCGATCTCGCAGGCACCGACCACGTGCTCTGGAACCTTCGCCGCCGCACGCCTTACGTACCCTCCCCTCTCTATTATCAAAAGCATTTGTACTTCCTTCGCCACTACCAAGCGATTCTAACTCGTCTCGAAGGTAAAACGGGAGACGAGCCGAGCGGGCCCTTTCGGCTACCCGGAATCCTGAACCTGTACGCATCGCCCGTAGCCGCGGCAGGTCGCATCTACCTGACTGACCAGCAAGGCGCCACCCTCGTCCTGTCCGCCGATGAAACCCCCGAGACCCTAGCCCTCAACCAGCTCGAAGACTCCTTCAACGCCTCAACGGCAATCGTAGGCGACTCGCTCATTCTACGGGGCAGGAAATCCCTCTACCGAGTGGCCGAGCCAGAGTGAGGCAGGTCATCAGTCCGACTATCGACTCGGCTACCTCTTTGGTGTAATCACGAACAAGTTCCCCGACCGCAAGCTGACGGAGACATCTTCGGAAACCGCTTGGTTGCTTTGTCCGAGAAGGACGCCCTGCCCCATCGCGGCATCCGCAAGTTCCCAGCGCAACCCTTTGGTAGTGACCCCATCGCATCGGGAAAGAGGCAAGAGGCTGACCGTTTGGCCACTCATCCCAATC
The DNA here is from genome assembly GCA_014382645.1 of Verrucomicrobiota bacterium. Taxonomy (GTDB): domain Bacteria; phylum Verrucomicrobiota; class Verrucomicrobiia; order Opitutales; family Seribacteraceae. The sequence goes on from JACNJI010000013.1 coordinate 2,242, forward strand.
AGTGAAACCGAACAAACCGGAGTTGCTCGACGAATAATTTCATCGGTCGCGTCGAGGGCGATCTTGGTTCCCTCGGGCAAGGTGGACACCACCAATAGGTTGGTCAAGAAATGGTCGGAACGCCCCCCCGTGGCACCAAGAAGAACGATTTCATCGGGTGCTTCATCTCCGGGCAAGTGGCGAAGGGCTTTCTCCAGATCCGTCGAATCCTGATCTTCCTCGCGGACGACTTCGCAGGAAACGGAACCCGAGGTCGACGGATCGAAGGAATCGAAATCCCCCACAAGCAAATCGGGCTGAATCCCAGCATGGATTAAGACGTTCATCCCGCCGTCGACGGCAATAACGAAGTCGGCGTCCTCAGCTCGCCAAGCAAGAAGAGATCCATCGGGCGGTTTGCCTGCCCAAACGAG
>JACNJI010000012.1 GCA_014382645.1 Verrucomicrobiota bacterium
ATGGCGAGCTGGGCGTAGGGTTTCACAAAAGAGGGTACGTTGCCGGGCGTGAGTCCCAAGCCATCTGTAGTGACGAGTATTTGTCCATCGCACCCGGAACCGCTTCCTATCCCTATGGTTGGGATCTCGAGATGACGGGTTAGTTCAGTCGCAACTTCCTCACGAATCATTTCGCAAACGATTGCGAAGCAACCGGCTTCCTCGAGCGCAATGGCGTCGGTAAATAAATCTTGAGCCTCTTCCTTGTCGTTGGCGAACTTTCGATACCCTCCGATTGCCTTTACTGTTTGAGGCAATAAACCAACATGACCCATGATGGGAATCCCCGTGGCGATGAGTCGTTCAATGTCGTCTGCAACATCTTTGCCGCCCTCGATTTTTACACCGTCTGCTCCACCTTCCTGCATCAGGCGACGGCATGCTTCCAGCAATCTATCGAAGGAAAGGCTGGCCTCCCCAAATGGAAGATCTGCGAGAATCAAACAGTCGGGATTTCCTCGCCTGACGGCGGCTGTGTGGTGAACCATTGCGTCGAGGGTTACCCGGATAGTGGTGCTGAATCCGAGCATGGTGGTGCCTACCGAGTCGCCGACCAATAGAAAGTCGACGCCCGCGTTAGAAACCAATTTGGCCATGGGTGCATCGTAAGCGGTGAGTGCTACTATTGGACGCTTCCCCTTCAGCTTGCGAATGTAGGTGACCGATGAGGAGCGCTCATCCTCCGGTGCTTTTTTGGGTACTGTTCTACTTCGTGGACTTTTTGGGGAAGCCCGCTCGCCTTGATGGTCGGAAGACTTTCCCATAGGTGAGTCTTGTGTCTCGGGTGAATCGACGGTTCCGTCCTTGGGTGGTTCCGCAGGTCTCCTCCTCGTTCTGCCTCCACCTCTTCGAGTGCGGGAACTTGGTGGATTCTCTTTTTTCGGTACGTCCTTGTCTTCAGGCATCTTCGACTTTTGTTAGGAATTCTTGTAGGGCCGTTTCGATGGCAATGGATTGCTCTTCATTCATCTGCCACTCTGCGGCTTTTGCGGTTTCAGCTATTTGTCCTTTACGGCGAGCGCCCACGATTGCCGAAGTTACCTCGGGACGAAGCAGCGCCCATGCAACAGCCAATTGAGCAACGGTGTAACCGCAATCACTTGCTATGCCGCGGAGGGATTCTTGAAAGGCGAGAAAGTGTTCGAGGTCATGCTCGTTCTGAACGTATTTGACCACGGGATGGTCTTTCTTGTGCTTGCGCCAATCGTTCTCGGGCAGGCTGTCGAGCCATTCGCGTGACACCTTGCCCGTGAGCAGACCTGAATGCATTGGACTGTAGACCACCAGTCCCGTTCCATTTTCTTTACACCAAGGCATCACTTCTTTTTCCGCTTCGCGGGCAAGAAGGCTGTACATCGGTTGGTTGGAAGAGACCTGTCCGTACTTTTCGATCGTCTTTAGTTCAGGTTGCCAGCAGTTGCAAACGCCGGCCCAACGAATCTTTCCATCAGTCTTGAGTTCCAGGAGAGCTTGCCAAGCTTCCTCCAGATTATCGATGGGCTCCGGCCAGTGCAGTTGATAAAGGTCTATGCGGTCCACCTGAAGACGCTTTAGCGAGCCTTCCACCTCCTCGCGAATAGTCTCACGTGAAATGAATCGACGGGGCTTATCGCCTTCCCCCGGAAGAACCCCGCATTTCGTTGCGAGAATGACCTCGCCTCCGTTCCATTCCTTGACTGCCTTTCCCACCGAAATCTCGGAAACGCCGAAACCATAAGCATGAGCGGTATCAATCCAGTTGATGCCGCATTCCAGTGCTTCGTGTATGGTCGCGATGGAGTCCCTTTCGTCCTGATCTCCCCAGCCCATGCCCCAATCCCCACCACCGATAGCCCAGGTGCCGAGCCCCGTGACGGATAGTTCAAGGTCAGTATCTCCCAATTTACGTGTAATCATAGTTTGAATCTTTAATCACAGATCAACAAAACCTATTGTCGCTCCAAGTCGAACTCCAAAAATTAACAGGTAAGCTTGCTCGAGTTTAACTTAGGTGACAAGAAATGGGGATGAAAACAATATTGGTTACGGGCGCAAGCAGAGGAATCGGGCTTGAATGGACACGCCAATGCCTTGAGCGAGGGCATCGCTTGCTGGCGACTTGCAGGAATCCGGACAATGCCGAAGCCCTTTCGAAACTTCGCGAGAGTCACGCCGATCTTTTGAACATCTTGACCCTCGACGTCGAAGACGAAGGATCAGTAACCCGTCTTTTCTTGGAACTCGATAAAAAGAGTGAACCGATTGACCTCCTCTTCAACAACGCAGGGGTGATTGATTGGGAAGACATGTTAAACGTGTCGGCAGAGGCCGTGGAAAAGACCTACAAGGTAAACGTAGTGGGTGCCTTGCTTGTTTTACGTGCTGCGATCCCGTGTCTGCGGCGTTCGGCCAATCCCATAGTTGCAAATGTTTCTTCCCGACTAGGATCGATCGAACTGCGAGGAAATACCCAACTCGGCGGAGCAATCGGCTACCAATGCTCCAAAGCCGCGTTGAACATGCTTACCAAACAGGCGTCCATCGACTTGGCGCCCTTCGGGATAACGGTTCTCTCGCAAAGTCCGGCGACGGCGGGGAGACTGCCTGCAGGAGATTGTTGTGAACCGTGAATA
>JACNJI010000550.1 GCA_014382645.1 Verrucomicrobiota bacterium
CCCATGCTCTTGATCACCGAGGCCACCGGTTGGCGGTAAGAGACCACCGAGGTCTGTTGAGCCTGAAGGGCCAAGGCGATCAGTTCGTAAGTGAGAAGAATCTCGGCCTCCCCCTCAATCCCTTCCCCGGGTGCCTTGCGGTCCGTCCTGGGTTTGGGCTTCTCCGCCCGCTGGGCGTCCTTGACCAGCCCCAGTTCGACTTCGCGAATGGATTGAAAGTATTCGTCCAGCTTGTCCCGGTCGAGCGAGCTGACTTTTCCGTTGAGGGACTTCGCATCGGAGAGCACCACGTCGAGGATGCTCTTTTTCTTGTTCAACCTGGCCTCCCGTTCCTCCGGGCTTTCATCCGTCTGTCCGAACAGCCGGGCGTAAAGCTCGACCGGTCCGCGGGTGCCCGCAACCGGTTTACCCGCTTCGTTCCAGGCCAAAGACATGCCCTTTCCGTGCCCACCGGCATTCTCTTCCTTGCTGGCCAGCACCAAGGAATCGTAGCGTTGGTTTTTACCCAGTTGCTTACCCGCCAGCAAATCGCAGGAGATTGAATTGTGAAAACGCTTGCCGGGCGTGCCCGTAACGGTGGCGCAAGTCAGGTAGGAAGTACTTCCTCCATGCGGGTCAGTCGCTCCGGCATTGGTCAGATTCTTGATGATGCTGAAATCCTTCTTGTGACGCTCCAGTGGGGAAAGTCCTTCGGTCAATTCATCCAATAGGTCAAAAAGGGGTCAAACGTAGAATTTTAACATTGCTCCCCTCTTCTGCGAATTCATTATCTGAGCATGCCACGCAAGCAACGCATTGAGTATCCAGGAGCCGTCTACCACGTCATCAGCCGGGGCAATTACCGCAAAGAACTCTTTGTCTCGGAGAACACAGGACAGGCTTTTGAGCGAACGATCTTTGAAACGGTTGAGCGATGTGGCTGGAAGCTCCACGCCTATGCGATCATGAGCAACCACTATCACTTAGCGATCGAGACGCCCGAACCGAATCTGGTGGACGGCATGAAATGGCTGCAGAGCACTTTTGCCACTCGATTTAACCGACTGCGTAAGGAGCGAGGTCATGTGTTCCAAGGGCGCTATCAATCGATTCTCATCGGCGAGGGGCGATCATTGCTAGGCCTGGTGGACTACATCCACCTCAATCCAGTCCGGGCGGGACTCTACGATGTAAAGTCACTCAAAAATTACCAGCTCTCAAGCTATCCAAAGTTTTTTAAGAAATCGCCACAAGACGGTCTCTGCCGTGAGGATTTTCTAGGCATCCTCGATTTGCCCGACACTCTAGCAGGGATACGCCGCTATGCGACGCATCTTGAACTTTGCGAAGAGCAGGATCCGAAACAGAAGGCAGCCTTAACGAAACGCTATTGCCGGGGCTGGTTCCTTGGCAGCAATGAGGAAAAGAAGGCACTCGCCAAGGATCTCAATAAGAAGCACCAGGGCGTTGACTGGGAAGGCAGCGACTTAAAAGAACTCAAACAAGCACAGTGGGAAGCGCTCACAGCCCAAGCGCTCAAAAAACGTAAGAAGCAACAAAGCGACATTAAGAATGACGCCAAAGGAGCCGAATGGAAAAATGAGATCGCCCTGCTTCTACGTGCTCAGACAACAGCCAGCAACCCATGGATTGCTGAGCGCCTGAAGATGGGGCACCCCTCTCGGATCAGTAATTTACTACGAGAACGCAGGTAAATTCTATTTTCTACGTTTGACCCCTTTTAAGGCCCTCAACGACACGCACCACATCGGCCGCGTCATCATCGACCCTGAGAATAATGACGTCGTGTATGTCGCTGCCCTCGGCCACCAGTATACCTACAACAAGCAGCGCGGCGTCTTCAAGACTACCGACGGTGGCAAGACATGGAAGAAGATCCTCTATATCTCCGAGAAGATCGGCGTCGTGGAAGTCGCCATGGACCCGTCCGACAACAAGACCCTGTATGCCGTTGCATGGGAGCGTGACAGGAAGGCTTGGAATAATGTCGTCGCCGGTCCCGGCAGCGGAATCTACAAGTCGACCGATGCGGGCGAGACGTGGAAGCTTTTGACCAAGGGGCTTCCCACCGGTGAGAAGGTTGGCAGAATGGGCATCACCATCGCTCCCTCCAATCCGAATGTTCTGTACATCATCTGCGACCACCGTGGCATTGGGGGCGAAGTCTATCGTTCCGACAACAGGGGCGAAAGCTGGCGCAAAACCCATGAGGGCAATGTGAAGACTGGAATCGGTTATGACTTCTGCCTCATCAGGGTCATGCCGGACAACGAAGACGAGATTTTCATCGTGGGTTTCAACCTTCTCTATTCACCCGACGCAGGGAAGACCCAGACCATTATCTCCGAGCGCACCGTTCCCATGCTTTCCTACAAAGCCCGGCGCGCCACTCCCCATTGCGACAATCACGACTTGTTCATCGACCCCGACGATTCCGATCGACTCATGCTGGCTACCGATGGCGGGCTCTATATCTCGCACGATCGGGCCAGGACCTGGCTCCACGTCAACACGCTCCCCATCGCCGAGTTCTACGCCATCTCGGTGGACGCACGTGAGCCGTACAAGATATGGGGCGGCACGCAGGATAACGGCATACTTGGAGGTGAGGCGAAGCCGATGGTCCTCGGCGAGGAGC
>JACNJI010000011.1 GCA_014382645.1 Verrucomicrobiota bacterium
CACCGAGAAGACCGGGGATGCCGGCGGGATTCCTACCGCGAGCCACGCCAACGACCCGCAGGAGGCCAAGAACGCCTATCTGGAGACTATCACGATGGGCCGTTGGGGCACGCCCAAGGACGTGGGCGATTCAGTGGCCTTTTTCGCTTCCGACGAGGCAAGCTTCCTCACCGGCCAAACTCTTTGCGTAAATGGCGGTCGCACGCCATGGTGAAATTTTTACTTTTTAATCCAAACCTAACTCACACAACCTGAAAAACCTCAGTATTATGAAGTTCCAATCTCATCATTCCTTTTTCCGTGCCTCCATTTTTGTAATCGGCGCTGGTTTACTATCTCTTCTCGCCGCTTGTGGAGGCGGCAAGGGCGAAGATCCATCCGCTGTCATCGAAGGCAATGGGTTCACCATTCTCGGCACCCTTACGGACCAGTTCGATCGGGCCAAGGCCAAGGCCAACGTGGAGGATACTTTGTCACGCCATCCCAATATTGACTGCATGGTCGGCCTTTTTGAATACAACCCCCCGCTCATCCTCGAGGTCCTGGAGCAAGCCAAGAAACTCGGCCAAGTCAAGGTGGTTGCCTTCGACGAAAATGACCGAACCCTGAAAGGTATTCAAGACGGTCATGTTCAGGGAACAATTGCCCAAGACCCATACATGTACGGATACAAGTCCATGGAATACCTAGCCAAGCTCCATAAGGGCGAAAATCCCGCCAAGCTTGCTTTCGTCACCAATGGGGTCGCTCCCTTCTGGGATATCGCGGCCAAAGGCGCTCTTCAGGCTCAGGCAGATTTTTCCGTCGAAGTCGACGTCGTTATGCCTTCCGGTGGAATAACCGACCAGAAGGACAAGATTGAGGATCTCGTCACCCGAGAGGTAGACGGAATCGCCGTTAGCCCCATTGATGCCAAGAACCAGACGGGGCTCCTCAACGAAGTGGCTGCTAAAACTAACCTCGTTACACACGATTCCGATGCCCCCGAGTCAAATCGCCTCTGCTACATCGGCGTGGACAACTACGATGCCGGACTCATGTGCGCCGAGCTTGTGAAAAAAGCACTCCCTAATGGTGGCAAATTGATGATTTTCGTTGGTCGGATGGAGCAGGACAATGCCAAACTCCGTCGCCAAGGACTGATTGACGGCCTAATCGGGAAGAAACGTGAATCGGGAGGAGTCGCATTACCCGAGGACAAGTTTATCAGCGTTCCCGCCCAAAGTATTGAGAAGGCCAATGTGGACGAGTTTTGGACCACCCTAAAGAAGCGTTTGGGCAAGGAATAGTCGCATTGCCGTTTTCCGTTAGTTTCGGATGAGTGAAGCTTCCCCGGTGTCCCCGCTGCTCAAAGTTCGGGGGATTGGCAAGAGCTTTCCCGGCGTCCGTGCCCTCAATGGCGTCGACCTCGCCCTCGGGCAGAGTCAAGTTCTCGGTCTCATCGGTGAGAATGGCGCCGGCAAGAGTACCTTGATGAAGATTCTGGCTGGTGTCCAGCCTCCCGACGAGGGTGAAATACTAATGGAGGGCGAGATCGTTTCGATCAATACCACTCGAGAAGCCCTCGACCATGGCATCGCCTTGATCCATCAGGAACTCAATTTGGCCACCAATTTGAGCGTGGGGGCAAACGTTTTCCTCGGACGTGAACTTTTGAAAGGCGGTTTGATCGATGATGCCCGCATCAACGAGGAGTCGTATAAATATCTGCAAATGGTCGGTCTCGACTTGGACCCGACGACCTTGGTCGAAGACCTCACGATCGGGCGACAGCAAATGGTGGAGATCGCGAAGGCGTTATCCATCAACGCACGCATTCTGATTATGGATGAGCCGACTTCCAGTCTTTCGCAGGCTGAAACGGAATACCTCTTCAAGGTGATCAAGGACTTGCGTTCCCGCGGTGTGAGCATCATTTATATCTCACATCGGCTCGGCGAAGTCACCGAGTTAGCCGATCACGTCACCGTTCTTCGCGATGGCGAAAACGCCGGCGAGTTAAGCCGAGAAGAAATTTCTCACGACTCCATGGTACGCCTCATGATTGGGCGCGAAATTTCCCAATATTACGACCACAAGCAACGGGAACCGGGCGAGGTAGTGCTTGAAGTAAAGGGTTTGCGAACCCCCGAGCATACCGATCATGCCATAGACTTTACCCTGCGAGCGGGCGAAATTGTGGGTGTGGCAGGCTTGGTGGGGGCAGGGCGCACGGAGATGCTGGCAACCTTGTTCGGCGTTACGCCGGCTTTGGGCGGTTCCATCGCGATCAAGGGACAACCATCTGAGATCAATTCTCCTCTCGATGCGATTCGGGCAGGTTTGGCGTTGGCTCCCGAGGACCGTAAGCAACAGGGACTCGTCATAGATATGAGCGTTCGAGAAAACATGAGCCTAGCGGCCCTCTGGAGGGATCAAAAAAAGTGGGGCTTTCTCGATTTCGCCAAGGAACTCGAAATTACACGAGAAATGGTCAAGAGCATGCGCGTAAAAACTCCCGGTGATGATCAAATTGTTCGTTACCTGTCCGGCGGTAACCAGCAAAAGGTCGTGCTCGGCAAATGGCTCACCATGAAACCAGCAGTCCTCTTGCTAGATGAGCCCACTCGTGGGATCGACGTCGGGGCCAAGCGAG
>JACNJI010000010.1 GCA_014382645.1 Verrucomicrobiota bacterium
GTTCTAGGGCATCGATGAACTCTTGTTTTTCATCACTGAATCCACCGGCACCGAACACATCCATCCCGTTGAACTTTTCCACCTTCATCTCATCCAGTTGAGCGGCCAACTCAATGAATTCCTTGTTGTAGTTTTCGCGGTCGTTATCGGTCGCGGTTACGTCCAAGGCTCGTGTGGCCAAGGTATTCATGCGATTAAGGATTTTTCCGACCGTTTCCAAGGAGCCGTCTTGAATTTGGGAATAGGAGACGAGGTTTTGGAGGTTCTGCATCGAGGCAACGTCTCTCTTGTGTCGGGAACCTAGCGTTGCCGCCTGTCGGAACCCGCCGGCGTCGTGACCAGCGTTTTGCATCCGCTTGCCCGAAGAAAGCTTGCTAACGGAAGTATCCAAGTCCAACCGAGCTCGGTGTGTCTCGAAGGCGAGGCCTGTTAAATCATGGTTGATATGGGCGATCAAAAAAAAATCCTGTTATGTGCATAGCAAGACGTTGGGCACAAAGTTAGTATTGAGTGGGACAACTGCACCTCAATGCACTCTACGCCCACCTCCTTGCGGACAATAGAATATAATCGGACGAAATCCTTACTTCTTTAACGGAACCCCAAGGCTTTTTTATCAACTTTCGGAGCAGCTAGAGATCAGATTGCGGGCTATTCCATTCTCTGAACAACCATTTCTCCTCACGCCGACTGGAGGATTAAGTTTTCTTCGTGGGGCATATGGTAGGCCGGCCGGGACTTGAACCCGGAACCAATGGCTTAAAAGGCCACTGCTCTACCGATTGAGCTACCGACCCAAAAATGTTGATGCGTAAGGCTTTAGTGGGCTTATGCCTTGCGCGAGATTCATTCTCCATTGACAGCTCATTGCCGGATCGTTTTTTTTCAAGCAGAAGACGGCATACGATATCGGCTCAACTGGAAAGGTATGAATCATGGCACAAACCTCTAAGCATAAAACCGGCTTTAGGCAAGACGAAGAATACAAGCGATTCGAGATGCTTCTTAAAAAGCGTGGCGCGGTCGATGCCTTGCCGGCCTTTCTCAAGGCCTTCAAGCTAACGGGGCGTATTTCTCTCGACTTTCGTGGCAAGGATTATAACGGACTGCGGATTCCCGGTCGCGTCTTCCCCGCCACCGAGGAAGAAGCGGTAGGTAAGTTTGTCGAGGTTTGGCGGGCTAAGGGCGAGCATGGCCGCGAGACGGAGTCTCTCGCCTTCGACTCAGTCCGGCTCGGCGGCTTCGTAAGGGCCAAGAAACTCTTGGCCGACTCCGGATGCGACGACTCGGTCGAAGATTGCATGCGAGATTTCGTTGTGGCGAAGGGGAAATTGGCGAAGGCCGGGTTCGACAAGTCTCTGGCCGCTTTCGTCGAGTATTCCTTGTCGCTCGTAATGCCTAAAGGAATCCCCATCACCTTCGAGGGTCTGCATTGCCTTTGGCTGGAGGCCCGGAGGGAGGAATTAAGGAAGGGGCGAATAAAAGAGCCGTCCCTCAAGGATAATATGCACCGGCCGGCCGGCTTCATCCGTCTGAACGCTCAAGCTCAAGTCCGATCTTTCGATCGCAAGCAGGGCGAGCTTGCTCTGGAGGCTTGTTATGGCGCTCAAAGCCCATCCTCCTATAACGGTGCCCTCAAAAATCTGCGACAAATGCTCAAGTGGGGAATCGCCGAGCAATTGATCGAGGTTAACTGGGCTACCGGGATAAGCCGACGAACAGAGTACGACAAGACTTACGGAGGCCAAGTGTACGACGTGGACGAGGTGAGGAAGCTTCTCCAATTCCTCCGGAACTACGAGGGCGGAGCCTACTTGGGGGCATTCGTCATGACTCTTTTCAATGGCTACCGCATAAACGCGGCTCGCCGGATGTCTCGGTCGGATTTCGACCTCGATCGCGAAAACCCGAAGGTGCAGGCCAAGCGGGAAAAGAATCCCTCTTCCAAGCGTATCAGGGCTGTCCTGCCGAATACTCTCGAATGGCTCAAGCTTTGTCCTCGGAAATTCAACCCCGACCACTCCGACGACCATTGGAGCAAGCTTTGCGGCAATAACCCTAAGTTCAGCCTATTCCGCAAGGCCGGCGTCGTCTTCCGCAGAAATGGGTTAAGGCATACCTTCGGCACTTACTCCACCGTCTGCCGGGGCTTCGATGAGACAAAACAGCTAATGGGCCACGAGAAAATGACAGATCAGCTGGAAAACCATTATCTCGAATACGCATCTCGGTCCGCCGCCGAAGAGTTTTGTACCCTCGTACCCGAACCGCCGGCATAGTCCTTTGGGTGGATGCAGTTCTGCCCTTTGCCCGGCGATTTTGCGCTGTTTTGCCCAACCCTATAATTCATTTCCCTAGTAACAGACTAGCCGGTAGACAGGGACTGCCGGTTGGCCGGTTTCAGGCTCGCCGGAAATACGAGCTTCCATAGGCAAAGCCCCAAAGAGGGGCAGTTTCGCGGCGGGCCGATCAGTACGGAAACGCGTAGGCTGCTGGCTCCTTAAACGCGGAATCGCCGCGGACGGGGAGGAGGCTCCGGAGAACATTCGCAAGGCTCGTCTCCACGAGGAGCGCCCGCGCAATCACCCCTCTCACGAAACGGGGGAGCAGCGCGATTTTGTGGAAAAGTGGGA
>JACNJI010000009.1 GCA_014382645.1 Verrucomicrobiota bacterium
GCGGCACTGGCAACAACTTTCAGGATCGGTAAATTCTTCTCCGCATCACCGGCGCTTTCACCAATGATTTCTATGACGGTACCCTTCACCTGGGCATTGTCCGCGATCAGTAAGCCGACCGTCCCTTTCTTCTTCCCAGTGGGTATCACTGCGTCCCCGTCGATCGTGACACCATCTGGGAGGCCCCGTACTTTCAATTGCACCTCCCCGGCGAAACCCCCCGTGGAAATCAACGTCACGGGAATGCTAAGCTTCGAACCAACAGCAGCAACGACAGTTGCGGGCGTCGTCAATTCAAATCCACGCTCTAATTCTTTCACGTGCAATTCATAAAACCGGTTTTCCAACTCCCCTTTTACGCTTGAACCCGTCACAACCGCGTTCAATTCGCCATCGACCTTAGCCACAAATCGAACCTGTGCATCGAGCAATTCCGGTGTAACATCGTCATTCTCGGCTATCAACTTTCCTTCGCCGTCCATCACCTGTAAGGAAACATCGAGGTCGCCGCCGATTGATATGCTAACCGCCCTTACCTCGTATTCACGTCCCGCTGTCACTGAGAATGCTTGCTTATCCAAGGTGCCGTTGAATCGTCGTCGATCGCCACCTTCCGTCTCTGCTGCTTTCGTTCCCGTCTCGACATGCTCTATTAGCAACCGATAAACAAATTGAGCAGCGCCACGAAAGTCGGAGTCATGTATTACGATTCGATATTGTTTTCCTTTTTGAACCAAGAACTTCAAATCCAAATCACGACCTTCAGTATCAACTTCATTCACTAATTCGACACCATCAGGCCCATAGACTTGTACCGCAGGATAAAAATCGCTTCCGACTCGTCGGGCAAACACTCCCAACGAAACTTCACCAGTCTTGGAAGCTGTAAAACCGTAATTATCTTTCTCGGTCAAACGCCTAATTCTCCCAGACACAGCGATGGGTGCTTTTCCTAATTCCATCAACTCAGATCGAAACCGGGACTCTACTTGTTCGACCATATCACTAACATAAAACAACCCTCGTTTAGATACACCGTTCGCATTCGCTATTTGCCACGACACTCGGCCCAACTCGGTATTATTATTTGGGCTTAATACGACCGTCATTTCCCGTGGGATTGGCAAGGCGTTTGCATAAATCCGAGGTCCCTCCCAATAGGGTCGAGGGGGAAGCAAAAACTCGCCTAGCTGTTCTGCTTCCAATAACGCCACCGTCGTCGAATGCACCATGATTTGCAAATCTGGCGTAAAATCATAACCACCAAGTTGAACGGATGTTGACGTCCCCCGTTGGACAAAGGGTGGATATACATAACCCACTTCGGGGGCTTGCGCTATAAGCTTAGACCGACTCCCAAAAGTCACGGTGCACACTAAAGCAAACAATAACAACATCGACCGATTTTTTAAAACTTTCGTCATGTAATACTCAATGTCTAATACTTGCAAATCCAATATTGAACAGCGCTGCGTGCTCAAGGGTAGTTACGCAATAATTTCATTTATTCGCTTACCGCCGGTGACCAACGGAACTGGACGGCCCAACGAATCTGGATAGATTTTATTGGGGTTGATACCCATTAAATCAAGAATCGTATGCAAGAGATCCTGTATCCCATATGGAGTCGTGGTCGGATAACTTGCGGTTTCATCACTCGCGCCAATCACCGCCCCCCGCTTTATCCCCCCACCCGCCAGAATGACACTCCGACACATCGACCAATGATCTCTACCGGCATCTTTATTGATTCGGGGAGTTCTTCCCATTTCGCCCATCATGACAACCAGTGTTTCGTCTAGCAATCCTCGTTGGTCCAAGTCCTCAATCAACGCGCTATACGCCTGGTCAGTCGGAGGCACCAATGCTTTACGATGTCCAGTAAAATTATCAAAGTGCGTATCCCAACTTCCATGGGACACTCCGATAAACCGCGAACCTGCTTCCACTAACCGCCTTGCCAATAACGAACATTGCCCAATGGATGTCATGCCATATCGTTCTCGCACGGACTCCTTTTCACCTTGGATATTAAACGCGCGGCGTGCTGCAGGACTGGTTACCATTTCCAGAGCCTTTTCATAATATGTATCCATCGTTTTGGCTCGCCCTACACCACCTCCACCAGCGCCTAATGCGTTGGCTCGCTCCAACAGCTTTCTACGGCGTTCAAATCGGTTTTCATCGATTCCCTCCACAACATTCAAGTCTCGCACGGAAAATGTAGGCTCAACTGGGTCGGTTTCGATCGTAAACGGAGCGTAACGAGGGCCATAGAAACCGGGGCCACCCGGCCCAAGTGGCTCAGGAACTTCGATGTATGGTGGAACAGCGCCACGATGGCCCAATTCACGAGACACCATAGAACCAATCGACGGGTAGTGCTCATTGAAAGGAATCCCCTTTGCCTGCCCATCGGGGAAATTGGGCTTATAACCTGTCAAAACCCAATGTCGACCCGTCTGATGAGCGTTATCACCGTGGCTGTGACTACGCAAAATTGTGAACCGGTCGGCTATTTTCGAACACATCGGCAAAATCTCACTAATTTGAGGGCCTGGTACGTTCGTCGAAATCGGATTAAACGGTCCGCGAATTTCTCTCGGAGCGTTGGGTTTCAAATCCCAC
>JACNJI010000116.1 GCA_014382645.1 Verrucomicrobiota bacterium
TTTAGGAAATAAGCAAATTGGTCAGCGTAGAAACGATCAATTGTGGCCAATTCCGCCATCGTTTCCTTGTCGTCCCGGTGATGGGAAAGAGAGTGGTGACCTTCGGGTACGTCTATGTCAGGGAAGCTGCGATTACTTCCATCGTGGGCAAGAAGGAAGGTGGCCACTCGCGTTGCATCGGTCTGAAAAGCCAAGGCCATGAGGTCAAACTGCACACGCAAATGCTCGCCATAGTCGCTAGGAATCCCCTCGGGTTTCGGATAGGTCGTTTTTTTGGAATCCAACTGTTCGGCTTTTTCGATTCGTTGCTCCAACTCGCGTACGCCAGTAAGGTACTCGTCGAGTTTGGCGCGATCAGTACGCCCAAGATCACGCTGCAGGTTCTTGGCATCTTCAAGGACGAAGTCGAGGAGGCTTTTTTCATGCCGTAGACGCCGAGTCCGACTTTCGGCCTGCTCTTTGGTAAGCCCGTCGGAAAACAGGCGTTCGAAAACTGATCGGGGATTAGCTTCGGGGGGCATGGGCAAAGACTCAGTCTTCCATGCAAGGTTGTATTGATAGGCACAACTGTAACCGGAATCGCAACCACCTGAAAGGCGTGCGCGGTCAGTACTCAACTCTAAAGAAGGTAATTTGGTTTCCTTGCCGACATGCTCGGCAGCCAATTGGTCCACAGACACTCCGATCCGGATATCCGACCCTGCAGTCTTGCGTGCCTGACATCCCGTCAGAAAAGTGGCGTTGGCTCGAGCATGATCACCGCCACCATCTCCGTTGGCATTGGCTTTCTTGTGATCCAATCCATCCAAGGCTTGTATGTCACTTTTGAAGGGTTCGAGAGACCGAAGAGATGGGGATAAATTGTATTTGCGTCCTTCGCCAGTCGTTCGCCACTGAGGAAGAATTACGCCATTGGGTATGTAGGCAAAGCCCATGCGCAATGGAATGGGCTTTGATTTCCCAGCTTTCGCTGCCATCGCTTCCAATGGAGGCAGTGCCAAGGCGGCACCTAAGCCGTGAAGGAAGGTTCGTCGTGATAAGGTGAAATTTTTCATTGAAAAAGTTATTGTAAAATAGCCCGAACCCGCCTCGCGGGCAAGGTCAATGGGTGTTTCGTTAGAAGGTTTATTCCGTAGGGAAGTCGCCCCTGCGCTTCTGGAAAGGAACGCTTTCGACAAGATAAAGGATGAGATCGGAAAAACGGTAACCGCTTTCGCTCATCCGATCGGCAATCTTGTCAAGCTCGGGTCTATCATGGAATTCGATACCGCGTCCGAGAGCGTAAGTCAGTAGCTTTTCGGTCAAGCAACGGACAAAGGCTTCCTTTCGGCCATGGACTATGAATCGCTGGAGTTCGAGAGCTCCGGTAAAGGTTTCTCCGGTCGACAACTTCCCTGCGGAATCTATTGGCTTGCCGGCATCCAGCAAACGCCAACGCCCTATCGCATCGTAGTTCTCCAAGGAAAATCCAATGGCATCCATCGAAATGTGGCAAGATGCGCATAAAGGTTTTTCGGTATGCATGGCCAATTGCTCGCGCAAAGTCTTTCCCTTGGAATCAGATGCGGCGACATCTAAATCAGGTATGTCGGGGGGAGGATCCTTTACGGGTGTGCCGAGGATGTTGTCCAACACCCACTTGCCGCGCTTGACAGGCGAAGTGCGAGTGGGATTGGAAGTGATGGTGAGGAGGGATGCATGAGTAAGGATCCCGCTCCGAGGTAAACTTGTGCCTTTCAAAGAAACGTATTTTAGGTCGTCGCCAAATTTGCCCCGAAGCCCGTAATGGCGAGCCAGCGAGGCATTGATAAACGTGTAGTCGGCATCGAGGAATTCGGTCACCGGACGATTTTTCATCAGCAAGTAGCGAAAGAAAGCCTCCGTTTCATCCCGCATGGATTGACGTAGTTTGTCGTCAAAACCAGTAAAGCGTTTTTTATCAGGTTGGACAAGTTCGAGGTCGCGTAACTGCAACCACTGCCCTGCAAAGTTTTTTGAAAAAGCTAGACTCCTATTGTCCGCCAGCATCCGACGAACTTCGGTCGCCAAGTTTGACCGCAGTTGTTTCTTTGCGGCAAGAGCGAGAAGTCGGTCGTCGGGCATGGTGCTCCAGAGGAAAAAAGACAATCGTGAAGCCAGCGAAAACTCATCCAGATCATGAACTGTTTTCGGATCGTTCGGGCTAGGTTGAGACTCGGCCCGAAAAAGAAAGCGGGGCGATACCAAGGCAGCTTTGAGAGGCAAACGAATCGCTTCCATAAAAGGGGCGTCCTTGCCGCCAACCACATCGTACAATCTCAACAGGCCGGAGATTTCCTGTTCAGCAACTGGCCGGCGATAGGCTCGCGGGGCAAATCGCCGCAAGACAAGCTCCGCGTATGCTCGGTTGCCGGAACCTTCCGTCCGAGTCCCCAAAATTTTTAGGCGAGAAGCTTGAAGCGCGGAAGATGGTTCGCCACTTGGAGCTTCAACTTCCAGCCACTGCAAGTAAAGATTACGGTCACGTCGCTTGGGGTTACTATTACTTGGGTCATAAAAATCATTCAGAAAAGAAACCCGGAAATGGGCGTTCCCCGCTCTCTCCACCTTGGCGCTAACTTCGTAAGAACCGGCATCCGGTG
>JACNJI010000303.1 GCA_014382645.1 Verrucomicrobiota bacterium
TTCTATCGGGGTGTGCCTCATTATCGATTCGACTCGGTCGGGAGTCAGCACCATTTTATTTTGTTCGGCGGGAAAGAATCCGGGGACCAATACATTGACGCGCACCTTTTGCGTCGCCCACTCTCTGGCGAGGTTTTTGGAGAGGTTATGTACGGCTCCCTTTGTTGCGGAATAAGTGAATACTCGGGAGAGAGGGTTGAGTCCCGAGATTGAACCTACGTTTATTATGCTCCCCCCTTCGCCACGCTCCACCATGTGTTTCCCGAAGGTTTGGCAGGCAAGAAATACGGCTTTGAGGTTTACGTCGAAAATTCTTTGGAATTCATCTGCCGGAATGTCGAAAAAAGGTGTTGGTGAATTTATGCCAGCTCCGTTTACCAGTATGTCAACCTTGCCCGACCTCTCAACCACGTGGTCAAGGAGGTTTTGCAAACTTTCGGTTTCTCCCACATCGCAAGGCTCGAAGTAAGCCGATCCTCCGGCTTCCTCGATTTCATTGATTTTTAGCTGAGCCTTTTCCTCGTTGCGGCCAACTACCACGACTTCGGCGCCGGCTTTTGCAAGTCCCGTGGCCATTGCCCCACACAATTCGCCGGTACCTCCAATGACGACGGCAGTTTTTCCCGATAGGCCAAAAAGTTCTTCTAGATAATTCATGCTTTTGGTTTATGTGTTATCTTCAATTAGCGTACCACTCGGGCTCCGCCTCCACCTTTAACTTTTTCGACTTCCTCTAAAGTGGCCATCGAGGTGTCTCCCGGAGTAGTCATGGCAAGAGCGCCGTGAGCGGCTCCGTATTCCACGGCTTCCCGAGGGTCGCCCGTGGCGAGAAACCCGTAGATGAGCCCCGATGCAAAACTGTCTCCGCCTCCCACACGGTCGAGAATTTCAAGATTCTCCCGATGGGTGGCTTCGTAAAAGTTTCCGTCCGCCCAGCAGATGGCCCCCCAGTCGTTTATTCCTGCCGACTTTACAGTTCTCAAGGTGGTGGCGGTAACCTTGAAGTTGGGAAAAGCGGTGACGGCCTGCTCGATCATGGTTTTGAACTTGTCCACCTCGATATTGGATATGTTTTCGTCCAAACCTTCTACTTCGAAACCGAGGCAAGCGGTGAAGTCTTCCTCGTTGCCGATCATTACGTCGACGTATTCGGCGATGCGACGGTTGACCTCTCTGGCTTTTTCTTGCCCACCAATTGACTTCCAGAGTGAGGGTCGGTAATTCAAATCGTAAGAGACAATGACTCCATGTTTCTGAGCTGCCCGAACTGCTTCGATGACGACCTCGGCGGAACTTTCGGAGAGGGCTGCAAAGATACCTCCAGTGTGTAGCCAGCGCACACCTTGCTGCCCGAAAATCTCTTCCCAGTCGATATCCCCGGGCTTCATTTGAGAGGCGGCCGTATTTCCCCTGTCCGACGTGCCTGCAGCACCCCGCAGTCCGTATCCGCGTTCGGTGAAATTGATGCCATTGCGCACATCCCGTCCGATACCGTCGAAAGGCACCCAGCGTACGAGGTCCGTATCTACTCCTCCTTGCAGTATGAAATCCTCGAGCAGGCGGCCAATGTCGTTGTCTGCGAAGGCTGTGGCGATTGCGGTTTTCAAGCCAAAGCAACGCCGCAGGCCTCGGGCCACGTTATATTCTCCGCCCCCTTCCCATACTTCAAAGGCGCGAGTGGTGCGGACTCGACCTTCTCCCGGATCGAGGCGAAGCATGATTTCTCCCAGGGAAACAAGATCCCAGCGGCATTCCTCGGCAGGACGTATATCTAAAACTGACATGATGGAGTTTGTTTGGCTGAATATGGAATAGACTTAGCTAGAATTTTTGAATTGCGGTCCGAGTTTCAGGAGGCCACTGAAAGCCTGTTGCGATCCCACTTTTCCAAGCCACATTGTTCCGCGACTTCGTCGAACTCGTCGAGTTCTTTTTCGCTGAACAGAAGACCGCCGTTACGTTCCGAGCGTTCGGCAAAGCGCGCCTCGAGTTGACCGGGCATAAGACAGTTCTCGTTCCCTTCTTTGAGAATGTCGTCCAGAACAGCCTTGAGATTTTCGTTTTGCGTTCGTTGGTGAGCGAAGCATCCGGCGTCGAAGGCTTCCGGGTGAATCACTTGAAAAAAGAAATTGCAGCAATACTTTTCGCCTGAGACGTTTCCCGGTATGCCGCGAAGAGTCGAGAGGGATCCTCCGGTCATGGCTCCGAGGATTTCATTGAGCAGTCCAAGCCCGTAGCCTTTGTGCGCGGCAAAGGGTAGGAGGGCTGCCGCGGCATGAGGGTCGGTGGTGGGTTGACCATCCTTGTCTACCGCTGCATTGGGAGGAAGTGGTTGGTTTTCCCGTTTGAGCTGTTGAACGCGACCCATGGCAATGACAGAGGTCGCCCAGTCGATGACTACGGGGAAACCGATGGCTTCAGTGGTCGGCAAGCCCCAAGAGTGAGGGTTTGTTCCCAAGGTAGGCGTTTTACCTCCAAAGGGCACGACCTCGGCGAGGGTGGAGGTGCAGTTTGTGTAGGCGTAGTAGCCTTTGTGGGCGGCGTGCATGACGTAACCTCCACCCCAAAGGTAATGAAAGGCATTGTCTATCGCCACGGTTCCCGAGCCATGCTTGTCCGCCATTTCGATGCAGGTGTCGATCGCTTTGTAGGCCACGGCTTGGCCGAGCTTCTTGTTGGCATTCCAAGTTTGGCAGGCATCGAAGCGGCTTTCCTTTACTTCAATGGTTGCGCCCGGCGTGCAACCACCCACGGCCGAACCGAATAATTCGTCCAAATGGAGAGCCTTGAGCGCGTTGTGGGTGCGAATGCCATGCTTGGTGGCGTAAGCGGAAAAGGTTGCCGCTGCCGAGGATTCGTCCGAGTTGAAACCCCGGTGTTCGAAAACATTGCGCACGAGGGTATCGTGAGACTCTTGCGGTACGACGTAAAAAGTGTCTTCCATGAGAAAGGGCAAAAGATAGGTTTAATTTACTTATGAGGCAGGAGAAGGAATGGGAGCGTCGTTCGCTTGGGCCAATGGTTTCTCGCCTTTCAACACATGGATGAGATTGCGAACGGCCATGCCTGCCTGACGCTGAACCGATTCGTAGGTTCGAGAGCCGATGTGCGGAGTGATCACTGTGTTTGGGGCGGATAGCAACGGATGATCCGATGCCGGGGGTTCTTCTTCCATAACGTCTGTTCCGTAGCCTCCGAGCTTTCCGGATTCGAGAGCTTCCACCATGGCGGAGGAGTCGACTAATTCACCTCTTGCGCAGTTAAGAACGATAGCTCCGTCCTTCAGCGTGGCGAGGCTCTGAGCGTTCAACATGTAACGAGTTTCAGACGTCAGGTTGACATGTAAGGAAACTACGTCCGCGTCCGCCATCGTTTCGCCAAGCGAGGAACAACGTTTTACCTGGTGAGCATCGGCAAACTCCTCGTCCCAGTAAAGGTCGAAGGCCTTCACTTCCATACCGAAGGATTTTGCGCGTATGGCGACTTCCTTGCCTATTCTGCCCAGACCCACGATAGCGATGGTTTTGCCCATGATCTCGTTGCCTGTGAGACGTTTCCATTCTCCACTTCGGGTTACGTTGGCTTCCTCCACCAAGTTGCGAACGAGAGCCAGAAGAAGGGCAAAAGTATGTTCGGCCACCGTCGTATGGTTGACCCCCGGGCAAAAAGTGACGGGAATTCCCTTTGCCGTTGCATGCTCCATATCGATCTTGTCTATGCCTATGCCATACTTTGCGATCACCTTGAGACATGGAAGCGCTTTGTCTATCACGGCGGCTGTGATTGAGTCGTCTCCGCATAGAAGGGCATCGAGGTCGCCGACCAGTTCAAGCATTCGCTTTTCCGATAGCGGACCACGTTCACAGACGAGTTCATAGCCTTCGTCTGCAAGCAATTGATGATGTTCGCCTGGCGTATCTTGAAAAGAAGTAGTGGATACGAGTACTCGTAGCATAGGAAAAATCTCAATTAGTTAGGCTCGATCAACTGTCCTCGCAAGGTAAAAAGCCAGTTGCCATGGGTGCTTTACGCCTTTTGCTATATTTCAGACAAAAGCTGTCTCTCAATCAACCCAAAATCTAAATAACAATGAGCAAAGGAATCAAGATTCTCACATTTTTCGGATTGGCGTTAGGAGCATGGCTGGTAGCCCATGCCCAGCTTTCGCAACCACCCTCCGGTGGACCGCCATCCACTCCGCCAAAATTACCGACCCGTATTCCGCCACCACCAAGTTTTTCCATGTCGGGTAGCGATACGGGAAAATTTCAAATCGTTAGTGCCGAGTACTATTCCCAAGATGCAAAGCCCTTCCTCTACAAGCGGCTAGTGAAAGTCGATACCGAGACCGGCGAAGCTTGGGTGCTCCATTCCGCTAGGGGCGAACGCGGCGAAGAGCGCAAGTGGTTGCCAATGACCGAAAAATGATCTTCATAAGTATGGATTTTCATTGTTAATGATAGCAAACACATGCGTATTCCTTGAAGTCGCAGGTCGGGCAATCACTAAGATCTAAGCTGAACTTTTCTTGTTGGGTTTCGGCTTCTTGAATACTTTTAATTGTTACGATTACAGGAAGGGATTTGCCGCTAGGGAAAGGGGTTTCGGAGAGGAGTGACTTGCCGAATTTTGTAAATTTTAGTTCGGTTGGGTTTGATCGGTCTCCGCCAATTACGGTTACGACTTGATCCTCGACCGGGATGATCTTTCTGTCCTTCACCGCCGAAATAAGAATTTTAAGATCTTCCATTACGAGAAACTCGAGGAGAGGTTCCACCGAAGTGATAAGTCTTCCACCGTTGGGACCACTTTCCTTTTGTGATTTCGCTTGGTTGTCAGTTAGAGCGTGCTGGTGATCGTCTTTTCCGCTGTGATTGTGCCCATGCCCATGTTCGTGTCTATGCCCATCGTCGTGTGGGTGTCCATGGTCGTCATCGCAAGAGGTCCATAGCATGGTAGCGAGAGATGCGGTGAGCGTGAGTATTTTCCGCGTATTGAATTTCATCTTTGAATCTTTCATATTTTGTTTGTGGTTTACCTTTTTTATAAAATCAAGTGTTCAGATGAATATCCTTGGCAAGCATCGATTCCACTGGTTTGCGACAGAATGCATAGAAGAGGGAGGGTGTGACCGCGAGACCGAGGAGAGTCGAAGTGACCAAGCCTCCCACGATGGCTATGGCAACGGGTCCGAGAATTTCTCGTCCCGGTTCATGGAGGGCAAGAAGGATTGGGACGAGCGCGATACCAGCGGAGAGAGCTGTCATTAGGATGGGCGATAATCGTTCGAGTGTACCTCGTTCGACCATTTCTCTAGTAAAGCCTTCCTCTTCATTACGCATTAGATGTAGATAGTGGGTAAGTAGCATAATGTTGTTACGAGCGGCAATCCCGCTCACTGCGATAAAGCCGACTAAGGTGGCGATACTTACGTTGTCTAACGTGTATTTAGTGTAGAGCACCGCCCCGACAAGAGAAATGGGAATGATTCCCAAGGTAAGAAAGACGAGGGGGAAGCTTCGGTAGTGGCCATAGAGGAGAAAGAAGACGAGTATGAGGAGAATAGTTGAAGCATAGAAGATTGATGAGGTAGCGTCACGTTGAGCAAGATATTCACCTTCGAGCGATATGGAGTAACCTTTGGGCAAGTTGACTTTTTCGGTTAGCTCTCTTTGAAGTCGCTCGACTATAGCGTTGAGGTCTTCTGTCGTTGGATTGATGGAGACGACGAAGCGTCGGCGGGAATTTTCCCGGAGGATCATATTCGGTCCTGTTGCTTGCCTTATGTCGGCTACGCGTTCGAGAGGTATCCTTTGCCCGCTTAAGGTATCGACATAGGTTTGCTTGAGAAGTTCTGGATTTTCTCTCCATTGCCTTGGAAGTCGTAGCACAAGATCGTATTTTCGAGTACCTTCGTAGATCTCGGCGACTTTTTCTCCCGCCATAAGGGTAGCGAGCTCTTCGTTTAGGTCTCCGGGTGCAACACCATAGGCAAGAGCTCGCTTCCAGTTTGGTTCAATGCGCAACTGGGGCACGGAAGCTTGTTGTTCCGGGCGAGCTTCCTCAAGTCCGGGAATACCGCGTGCGATATCCGCTATTTGGGAACCAATTCGGCGGAGTTCGCTTAGTTCCGGACCGAATGTTTTGATCGCAACTTTTGCGGAAACGCCACTCAACATATGTCCCACGCGATCTGCAAGAGGTCCGCTGATAGCGCTAAACGTTCCGGGAATACTACGCATTGCAGCTCTAATTTCTTCCAATAGTTCCCGTTGCTTCCGCTTCAAGGATTTGTCGAACTCGATATCGAATTCAACGGTTGAGACCGGTACGACGTGATCGCCACGTTCCGCTCGCCCTGCCCTGAAGCCTACGGTCTTTATGCCCGGTATGTTGAGGAGGAGTCCTTGAGCCACATGCGCTAGTTCAGTCGTGGTTTTGAGCGAAGTTCCGGGAGCCGTCGTCATCGCGACCAAGGCAGAGGGTTCCTGAAAGGGTGGAAGAAAGTTTCCACCCATTTCCCTGAAGGATTTGTAGCTAAAAAATAGAAGCCCTATGATCAAGGCAACGACTACAAATGGCTGCGAAAGCGAGAACCTCAGCCAAGTCGCGGCAAAAGCCCGCTTGATCTGTCGGCTAAGAAAACTTTCTTCGTTTCGAGCTTTGCAGAGTTTTTCCGGGAGTAAGTAGTAGCAAAGTACCGGGATGACCGTAAGGGCTACTAGGAAAGAGGCCGTCATGCTTACGATTGTTGCTAAGGCGATGGGCGTGAACAATCTGCCTTCCACTCCGCTCAATGCGAAGAGGGGAAGAAATACGAGCACAATCAAGAGGGTAGCGTAGAATATGGATGATCGAACTTCGCTCGAAGCGCTTGCGATGACTCTTATCCTTGGTTCGGGTATTAAACGGCTGGCGTTTTCTCGCAGACGTCGAAAAATGTTTTCCACGTCCACTATCGCGTCGTCCACCACCATTCCAATGGCAACCGCCAATCCGCCAAGGGTCATCGAGTTTACGCCAACATCGAGAATGTCAAAAACCAATGCAGTGATCGCAAGCGAAAGAGGAATGGCGGTCAGAGTTATTAGGGTAACGCGAAAGTTGAGTAGAAACAAAAAAAGAACGATGCTGACTAGCAAAGCTCCGTCCAAAAGAGCTTTTTCTAGATTACCGACGGCGAGGTCGATGTAGTCGCTCTGCTTGTACAGTGGAATTATTTCGGTGCCCTTTGGCAGTGAAGGCTTCAATTCTTCCAAGGCTTGTTCTAATTTTGAAGTTAGGTTCAGGGTGTCGAATCCGGGAGATTTTCTAACGCTCATAATCACTCCGGGGTAACCTTTCCGGGCTTGGTTGGGATTGATGGTGTCTGAATAAACACCCATGCCTGCGTCACCCCGCATTGGTTCGACGCCCCAAGAAACTTCTGCTACGTCTCGAATGCAAAGCGGACGATCGTTACGATAAGCAACCACTACGTTTCCGATGGCATCAAGATCTTTGGTCATTGCTAGGTTGCGAACCATGATTTCTTGAGTCCCTTCCGTAAGAAAGCCGCCCGTAGTGTTCTTTACCGAAGCAGCTGCCGCCAAACGCAGTTGTTCAAAGTTTACTCCATGTCTGAGCATTTTTTTTGGGTTTGGTCTGACCTGTATTTGTTTTACACCTCCTCCCATGGTTTGAATCTCAGCTATCCCCGGTATGGCTTGAAGACGTCTCGCCAGCACCCAGTCTGCGATGGTTCGGAGTTCACGCGGGTTGGTGGTTCCTGTAGCGTCTCTCAATCCCACTAGCATTATTTCGCCCATTAGTGATGTTACGGGAGTCAGATGGGGTCGTATTTCCGCAGGTAACTCGGAAACCACGCTTGCCAGGCGTTCCTGAACAAATCTCCGGGCATCATAAATGTCCATATCCCAACTGAACTCTACGAATATCAGAGAAAGGGAGACGTCGCTGGTTGAGCGAATGCGATCCACGCCAGTTACTCCCATGAGAGCATTTTCCAGTGGTATGGTCACAAGTTGCTCTACTTCTTCCGGAGCGTATCCTGGAACTTCGGTAAGCAGGGTAACCGTCGGTTTTGTTAGGTCCGGCAGTACGTCTACGGGCAATTCCAAAGCCTTTTTCGACCCAAGAAACAACGAGGTGGTCGCCAGTGCGAGAATCAGCGCTCTTTGGGAGAGAGAAAAACTTATTAGTTTGTCGAGCATGGTGTTTAGAGGACTATCGAATCTTTTCTCTTGCTCCAAAGGCGCTGCGACAAGAGTGCGGTCAGTAATGTCATTGCTGCGGCATAGATCATCAATACGAGATCGAATGTGCCCTCAGATAACTGACCATGGCTATAAGATTGATGGTCGCTTCTTTCCCCTCCGTCTTTTTTTCCTGAAATCATGTCCGAACCGTCTTCGTTGTGCTCGTGCCCGTGAGCTACGTCCAAGGCTTCCTTCAGTGATGGGCCATTGCCGCTACCCGCGAATGCAAGCGGGTAGGAACCTTGAGTGACTACTTCGTCACCAGGGAAGAGGCCGCTGACGATTTCGACGAATTCGTCATTAGTTTCGCCAATTACTACTGGCACAGGTACAAAAGCGTTTGGCAACTCGAAGTCCTTGACGAAAACGATGCGGTTGGTAGGGTCTCCTTGCACGGTGGAGTTTGGTACGCTCAATACCTTTTCCCTAGAACTTTTGACTATGGAGAATTCGATTCGCATCCCTGGCCTTAATTGTCCATCCGGATCGTTGATTTCAAAAATACCTTCTAGAGCTCCCGCACTACGATCTACTTCCAAGTTGAAGCGAATCAGGTGAGCTTCGATAGCCGTCTCGCCCAGAGCGGGTACTCGAATTCGTGCCAATGCACCGATTTTCACTGCAGCGGCTTCCGACTCGGGGATTTTCGCTACTGCCCATAAGGTTGAACGATCCGCTATGTCCAATAGTTCTCGCTCGGGTTCCACAGGTTCGCCCACTCGCACGTGCGAACTCACGACAATGCCGCTCCGAGGTGACCGAAGTTCAATTATCGGTGGCGGATTGCCAGGTTGCCGGCTTTCTACTTTTAGCAGGGTTTGGTTTGCTTCGACCCAGTCGCCTTCGTACGCGCTAAGGCTGATTACTCGTCCTGCAATCCTTGTAGAGAGAACGGAACGATTAGCGGGAATTTCTTCGACCCGCCCAATCGCAAACACTGTGCTTTCGAAAGCCCGTTCCTTTGCCTGTTCGGTCTCGATGCGTAAGTTGCGTACACCTGTCTCGTCCAGAATTACAGTGCGAGTTGCCGGATTTGTAGGGTCGCGGGTTTCACCGAACAACCGGATTGGCAACAAGAGAATCAAAGAAAGTAGCAAAAGAAATGGTGTTTTCATATTTTTGGCATAATTGTTTTATCTTTTGGGCAAAACCTAATTTGGAATAAATTCCGGAGTTGGGTAATCGCCCATTACCTCTCTCAGGCGTGCTTTGGTCAAATGGAAGTTAACAATAGCCTCAAGGGCAGCGTTCTTTTGTGCCAACAACTGTTCTTGCGCTCTTTGCACTTGCAGCAAACTGGTTTGGCCTTGGCGGTAGGCGGACTGAAAATCGGCTAGGTTCTGTTCCGCCAATTGCAATATTTCACCCGATGCTTCTTTGGCTAATCGCCAAGAATCTCTGGTTCCCCTTAGGGCTTGAGCGTATTCGTTACGGACTCGAAATCTCAGTGCTTGGCTTTTTCTTTCGGCTTTGATGCGGTCGAACCTCGCTTGCTCCATAACGTCCGCATTTTTTTGATGGAAAGGAATAGGAATGGAAACTCCGAGTCCCGCCATCGTATTACGGCTTAGTCCTTCGGTCGGGAAGAATGATCGCTCTCTTTCAATGAAAACGCTTACTTCGACATCCGGTATACGTTTTGACTTTTCTAAGTTTACCGCTGCATAAGCTGTATTGATCGTCGCTAAGGCTAGAGCATAGTCCGCTCGTCTTCCTAGTATTTCCTCAAATGACAAATGCTTTTTCGGTTCTTCTGCAGGTAGTTCAAGTTTTTTCTCGAGGGTTAATTCATCATCGGGTTCCATTCCTAGCAGTTGCTTAAGTTTAATGGATTCTTTTTTTTCATTAGAGGTCAGTTTTATGACTGTTTGTTTTAGTGTCCGACCTACTAGTTCAGCTTGCGATAAATCAAGTGAGGAAGCTTCCCCAATGACGACTTGCTTTTGAAGGAAGCTTACTATTTCGGTGTTGATTTTAATTATCGCTCTCTGTCCCTCAGTCCTTTCTTTTTCGGCGATTAAGCCGATTACGGTCTCATCGACTACGGCTGCCAATCGCCAAGCATGTTTCACTAATTCCGCCTCCGCTAAACTTACTTGCCGTTTTCGTAATTCTCTTTCACGACTCAACCGAGGTGAGATTGGAAAGCTTTGCCTTATCGCTACTTCAAAGTTCCCCTGTTGTTGATCGTTTCCAATGGAATCGTCTTTCGAGGATAACTCCAATTTCGGGTTGGAAAGTCTACCGGAAAGAAGCAAGCGCCTTTTCGCTTGCTCCACGCTGGGTTCGGTCACTCGTAAGTCGCGGTTGTGAAGGAAAGCTATTCGAATAGCCTCGTTCGTTGATCGCAATAACACTTCCTTCCCTGTGGTAGTAGCCATGCACAGAGTGCTCAAAAGTATAAGAGCGATAGGTTTTGAATATATAAGATCTTTTGAAGTTTTCATAAGTAAGAAAAGGATGCTTTCAATACCGAAGAGATTTCCTATTTTGTATTGATAGAATTTAAAGTCCTAAAAGGATTAAGCTTTATGCTATAAATTGAACCGTAAGGATTGAACCTCACGCTTAATCCGAACGAGGCGAATCGCCCAAGAGATCAAAGAAGAAATCTCCCCGTAAAAGGCGGCGAGGAATCTTTCGCTTGGGTATGGTAGGTTAATTGTCCTAGTAAGTATCCAGTTGTAGATGCTCTAAAGGCAATTTGCCTGTCTACCATACCTCGAGACGGTAGGATGGAAAAAAAGGGTATATGTTTGTTCTGCTGAACTTTGAATAGAGTTGCTTCTGGAAGATCGATCATGCAGTAGTCCGAACAAGGAGCAGGTTTCTCTTCGTTTTGATGAGCATACCCTTCATCCTCCAAGCATAGGGATTTGCCTAAACTTTCTTCATGATGGTGTGGTTCGGACCCAAGCAAAGAAAGCAGTCCACAAAATGTTACTATACCGTTACCCATCGGTATAAGTGCAAGCACGGTTAGCAGCGAGATAGGGGTTAGACGAATCATGGCCTTTTATCCTCTGAAGATATTGTTACTCTTTTGCTTTTAATTGTCAAGCCCATGGAAGGCATGCCTTTCGGGAGAATTATCGAAGCAAATTGTGCGCGTGGTAAACGATAAGATTATTGGCGAGCGGTTCGCCTTTAGCTGTCTTCAATGCCTTAAGTGAGATTTCGTAAAGTTGCCTATCCTGCATTTCGGATAGTACTAGCTTTACTGTTTTGCCATCTTCCAAAAGCGAGACTTGGTTTGCCTTAAGGTTTTTTACTCCGACTTGAGGGGAGCC
Organism: Verrucomicrobiota bacterium; assembly: GCA_014382645.1. Lineage (GTDB taxonomy): Bacteria > Verrucomicrobiota > Verrucomicrobiia > Opitutales > Seribacteraceae. Next base: position 11,549 of record JACNJI010000303.1, read on the forward strand.
ATAACCTTGGTGGTACTTGTAGGCGTAACTCTTTATCGCGTAGGATTTAGGAGAACTTACGATTGCTTTGTCCATCGGCACTGTGAAAGTCAGGTCGAAGCCTTTTTCCGAAAGGTTCATTTTTAGGACGTCCGCTGGGGTTCGTCCGTTCCAAGTGAGAGTTTGGATGCCTTGGTTGCCTGCCCAACCATGTGCACTGTGACCTATCCAAAGAGTCTTTCCATTAGGAGAGAAGCACAGGCGGTTGTTGCCGGTGGCCAATCCATTGCCGTCGAAAAAAGGGATGCAAGCTCCCTGTATCTTGCCCCCAACCTCTTCGAGCATTACGCGCATGATTCGTCCCTTGTTCATTTCGCCCACGAGTAATTGCCCGGCAAATGGACCGAACTTGCCTTTCGTGGAGTCGACGAGAGGTTGCGAAGGGGAGTTTGCCATAAGACCATGAGGGAAAAGCACGGCAGCCGTCTCCCTGCGCTCGTTCAATTCGGAGACTGGTAGACCTACCGGTTTGTCTCCTTTCCAGTCCTTCTCCCAAATCAAGCTGCCGGCATGACCGTAAAATTTTCCTTCTTGCACGTGATGCAATTTGCTTGTGCCCACCCAGTCGCCTTGGTTGTCGGTTACGAAGAGGTTGTCTTTAAGGTCAAAGCCGAGACCGTTTGGGGTGCGCAAGCCGGATGCCCATGGATTCAATCGACCGTCGGGGGTGATTTGGAGAACCCAACCTCGATAGGGAACGGAGGCATACATGCGCTGAAGATAGCTGCGTTTATCGAAAACACCTCTTTTCTCATGGCGAACGTCGGCTCCGCTGGAAGCCGTGCCGAGCGATACGTAGAAATTGCCCGCGTTGTCCCTAATTGGCCCGAAGTGAAATTCGTGGTAGTTCCCGGATATGCCGAAGTCATCGCAGAACGCCTTGTATTCGTCTGCTTTTCCGTCTTCATCAAGATCTCGAAGGAGGGTAAGTTCGGGGCGTTGGGCGACCATGACTTCTCGGTTATTCAAAGCCACGACCCCCAGTGGTGTGTGTAGACCGTCGGCAAACAGTTTCCATTTGCCGGTGTCGGGATGCAAGGTGAAGACCTCGCCCCCGACAAAGCAGGCTACGAGGCGACCGTCAGGCATGAATGACAGCCCATCTGTCGGAGGTCCCTTGGTCCCGTATCGTTCGAGCAACATCTTGGGCGGTGCAACTTTACCAAGAGCGTAGTAATCCGTGAGTTTGTCTTGGACCGTGGCGAGAGGCAACCCTAGGCAGAACAGAATGACACAGAGGGCCCGATTCAT
>JACNJI010000299.1 GCA_014382645.1 Verrucomicrobiota bacterium
CCCCCCACACAGCCTTTCGGAAGGGAAGATCACGGTTGCGGGAGCCCCTTCCGCCAATCCAGTCTGCATAAGCGCAGCCGAGGCGGCCACCGGTTCCACCATCAACTCCGGAAGAGCAGGAGGTTTTTCCTGAGCATAACCGATGGAAAATAAAAGCAGAAGCAGACCACCAAATATCAGACGGGGGAAAAAAGAAGAGAATGAACTCATAAAATAAAACTAGCGCGAATGAATGCCTCTTGCAATAGGTGAGAACATAAAAACCCCAAGTTAGAGAAGAGCGGTTTTACTTCTTTTCGTCTTCCCGGAGCACCTTCATCTCGAAGCTATCCGTACCTTTCACGTCCCCGACCACGGTACGAAAGCGGCGCTTGGTGCGTAACGCTTGAACAAGAGCCACGGTCTTTAGGCGTTTGTAGTAGGGAGGCGGTTCCTTGAAGGCGGTAAGTAAATCCGCAGTCGTTATGAGGGTGCTCAATTCTACGTACATTTTACGACTGTACCCCTTCGGGAGAACGAACACCAGTTGCCCCGGACGCAATTTTTGCAAATCCTGACCTTGGCGACGCAATTCGACTTCTCCAAGAAGACCGATCATCTTTAGACCACCATTGGTTGTTATGCCTATCATGACCGCGAAAGGATCGTCACCCGAAACCTCCACCTCGGCAAAAGGAGCTTCTACACGGATTTCACCATCGTCTTCATTGGCTCTCAACAGATATGCGCCTGAATGGGCTTCCAAAAGGTCTGGAGACGGCAAAGTGAAGCTACCTGCATCCACCACTCGCAAGTTAAAACCGGCATTCCCAGGCAACTCCAGATCCACTCCTGACTTCGACGAAACAGTAACCCGTCTACCAAAACCCAAGGTTTCACCCGATTGGGTCAGGCTTCGAGGCTCAAATTTACCTCGCAAAAGAACAGAGCCGAAAACTTGCCTGACGTAGATATCCTTTGGTTCGGAAGGGATGGTCGCCTGAGCTTTACCAACAGAAACATTCGAGAGAGAACCCTTGTAACGAGCTACAATCGCCCGCCCCTTGGTGATACGTAAAGCTTGTTCTATTCTTTCGCGTAAAAGAGGATCCGTTTTTTGATCTTGCTCCAGCAAGGCAATCGCTCGGTTGAAGGCTGTGATTGCAGGATCGAATTCCCTTTGGTCTGCCAAGGTTTGTCCCTTGTCCAAAAGAAGAACGGCTTCTGACTGAGCGTTCTCGACGGTAGGCTCGCCAAAAAGGAGAGTTGGGGCGAAATAAAAGAAAACGAGACCTAGCCTGTAAGCTTTATCCGAACAAAGCTTCAGGCAACTCATGGCCATGTCGAATCATCCTAGCGAAATCCAGCTAGAATGCGTAGTTGAGGCCCATGTTGACGCCACCGATAAAATCCTCGAAGTCGAGAGTGGAGTCGCTGGAACGCTTCCACATGTAATTGGTCGCGGCAGACACGTTGAGCCATTCGTAAATAGTATAAGTGGCAACCACTGCTCCCAGGTAACTGGTATCACTACGGCCGTCATTGGTCCCTTCCGTGTATTCCATTCTATTGACTGTGATAGAAGGCGTGAGTGTGAGTTGCTCTCCGATGGGTTTAATGTAAGACAAGTTGAGGGTATGCGTCCACGCGTTCTGGGCGTTTATGGGTTGCTGAGCGAGTACATTTGCAGCTCCGCCCATAACTGCTTCGATAAAATTATAATACTCTGCATCTGCTATTTGCTGCTCCAAGGTATCACCATTGGCAAAAGAATAACTAGTGGCTACGGTAAGTGAGAGTATATCGCCTGTGGGCAAAGGCAAGTTCTTGGTTACTGATAAATTGGGTGTATTGGAGTAAGAGATCACATTATCTGCACGAAAGGAAATCGGACGAACGTAAGTATGCCCAAAAACAACAGTGTAATCATGCGTAAGTATGATTGGTAATGTAAGTCCGGCAATTTGAACGTCCACGTCGAATCCCTCTCTTTCATTACCATGATCCTTCACGGGGTCTGTATAAGTCCTCATGTGCATGAGCATGAGAGATGGTGCAAGCAAGACTTCGTTGCCGACGCTATATTCGCCAAGTCCCATATTGAAAGTCAAATTGAGAAGAGCGGTAAAGCCATCTTGTGAATACCCGGCAGATTTCTTGTTAACTTTTATCGGGTTGGAAGTGTAATTGTAGCCCATGTTAAAAGCGATTGAGGGAGTCAGCCTGCCACTCTTGACGTCTACAAGGCGTTGTGTGCCCATGGCATCGCCAGCTCTTGCGGCCTCGAGTGCTCCGGCAAAGAAATCAGAAGCCAAAAAGGAAGCGGAAGGCACAGAGCCATTGCTATCCGGAGCCACAGTTGCATTTACATCAGCAGCAGGAACCGGCGGAACTTCCTTCTTTTCTACCTCGTTGACCTCATTCACGGGAGCGGGAGCAACGATTGGCTTAGCGACCTCCGGCGGAGGTGCGGGTTGGGGTTTTGGCGCAACCTTGGCAGGGGCTTCCTTGACAGGTACGATCGGTGCGGACGGAGACGGCTTGTCGTTCTTAACTTCAGCCTCAGCACCAAAGAGTAGCGGTGTTTCGCCGTTAGCGCGTTTCTTTGGGGAAGGAGCGGCAGGCGGGGG
>JACNJI010000008.1 GCA_014382645.1 Verrucomicrobiota bacterium
GCGGCGGCATCACGCAAATTTTTGGATGAGAGGGTACGCCAGATTTGCTTCCCCTTAACCTTGATGCGAAGGATAAAAGTATCGCCTCGCTTCAAGACTCCACGAACGCCTGTCGATGTAGCGGTTTTGGAAATTTTCATAAGAATCGCGATAAAGTATTCAACAGTATCCGCTCCGGCGGACATAAGAATAATTTAGGTAACGACTCTATGAACAGTCAAGTTTCTTCTACACCTTTCTGCTACACTTTCTTGTGTCCGCCCCTGTCCAGACAAGTCCAGACATCAGAAGACAAAAGTGGACACGAGTGGCTATCTATGCGGGTCTTGAAGCTTTTGGTGTCTGCGAATTCGGGGCTTGCCGAAATAGCGTAACAGGGGACTCATAATCGCCAGGTCGTCGGTTCGAGCCCGACAGGGCCCACCATTTCCCCGAGGCAGTCGAGCCTTGTGTGTAGACTCGAAACCTATCGGCGTTTGGCTCTTGCGATCTGTTTGGCAAAGGCGAAGCGGGCTTCGGCTTCGAGGCGATCGATCTCGTTGGCGTCTATGTTGCTCTTCTTGCCTTCCTCGAGGGCCTCTTGAGCTCGCTTGACGGCTTCCTCGATTTCAGTGTCGTCGATCTCCTCGACGTTAATGGCCTGATCGGTAAGGATGGAGACCTTGTCGCCATACACCTCTATGAATCCGGAACCAACGGCGAGCATCTCGATTTCCTTGCCCCGGTGCACTTGGATCTGACCTGCCTTGAGCTTGGCGATGATGGGCACGTGGTGGGGCAGGATATGCATGCGCCCCTCGGAGGTCGGAAGACCCACCTCGTCTACGGTCTCGGAAAAGACCTTGGCGTCGGGGGTGACGATTTCGAGGAGGAGGGACATGGTGCGAAGTCGGTTGTAAAAGGAGGAAAGGAAATTAGTCGTCGCTTTTCTTCTCGATGACGGAATCCATGCCGCCCTTCATGTAGAAATCGTTTTCGGCTACCTCGTCTAGTTCGCCGTCGAGGATCATGCGGAAGCCGTTTATTGTATCGCTGACGGAAACGTATTCACCTGCCACTCCGGTGAAGACTTCCGCCACGTGGAAGGGCTGGGAAAGGAACTTCTGAATCTTGCGGGCTCGGAAAACAGTTTGCTTCTGCTCGGGGGAAAGCTCGTCGAGACCGAGAATGGCGATGATGTCCTGCAAGTCCTTGTAGGACTGGAGGACCTCCTGTACCCCGCGAGCGACGCGGAAGTGTTCTTCGCCCACGATCTCGGGAGAGAGGGCGTTCGACACCGAGGCCAACGGATCCACGGCCGGGTAGATGCCGAGTTCCGCAATGGAGCGCTCCAGAACGATGGTGGAGTCGAGGTGGGCGAAGGTGTTGGCGGGAGCGGGGTCGGTAAGGTCGTCGGCCGGGACGTAGACCGCCTGGAAGGAGGTGATGGAACCTTTGTTCGTGGATGTGATGCGCTCCTGCAGGATGCCCATTTCCTCAGCCAGCGTGGGTTGGTAACCGACGGCGGAGGGCGAGCGACCGAGCAGGGCGGACACTTCCGAACCGGCCTGCGAGAAGCGGAAAATGTTGTCTACGAAGAGGAGTACGTCCTGACCCATTTCATCCCTGAAGTATTCTGCCATGGTGAGACCCGACAGGGCGACGCGCATGCGGGCCCCGGGAGGCTCGTTCATTTGACCGTAAACGAGAGCCACCTTGGATTTGGAGATATCTTCTAGGTCGATGACACCGGCGTCGGCCATTTCGTGATAGAGGTCGTTGCCTTCGCGGGAACGCTCCCCTACCCCGGCGAACACCGAGTAACCGCCGTGACCCTTGGCGATGTTGTTGATGAGTTCCATGATGACGACCGTCTTGCCTACGCCCGCTCCGCCGAATGCGCCAACCTTGCCGCCCTTGATGAAGGGGCAAATGAGATCGATTACCTTGATGCCGGTCTCGAGGATTTCGGCCGAGGTGTCCTGTTCCGCAAGGGTGGGAGGAGTGCGGTGAATGGGCCGCGTGTGCTCGGCCTCGCAGGGACCGAGGTTGTCCACGGTGTCGCCCACGACATTGAATATGCGCCCAAGAATCTTGTCGCCGACAGGCACGGAGATGGGAGCGCCGGTGTTGGCGACGTCCATGCCGCGAACGAGCCCCTCGGTGGAAGACATGGCAACCGCGCGAACGCGACTGCTCCCAAGGTGCTGCTGCGTCTCGAGGGTAAGGTTGACGTCCTCTTCCGCTCCGGCCGGCCGGAAATTAATCTTGAGGGCATCGTAGATTCCGGGAACGCAACCCTCCTCGAATTCGGCGTCGACTACGGCGCCGATGACTTGGACGATCTTTCCTGTATTGTTTTTTTCGCTCATCTGACTTGGTGAAGATAAAAGTGGATGTTTGGAGAAAAGTACTAGGCCCCGTCGCTAAAGGCGGCGGCGGAGAGTTCGATGATTTCTTGAGTGATGGCAGCTTGCCGTGCTCGGTTGTACTGGAGGGTAAGGTCGTCGACTAAGTTGCCCGCGTTGTCGGTTGCGTTCTTCATGGCTACCATCCGAGCACTGTGCTCGGAGGCCTGGGATTCGAGAATCAACTGATATATTTCCTGCTTCACATATAGAGAGG
>JACNJI010000495.1 GCA_014382645.1 Verrucomicrobiota bacterium
TGAATCGGCATGAAACGCACGAACTTTCTTGAACAGGAGCACGCAGAAAATCGCGTGAGCCAACTCATGCTCAAAAGTGTCCCAAACCCCCCGACCCCGCTTTCTGAGCAGGAAGTACCAGATAAACGCGTACACTCCAACGCCGATTGCAAAGTGGACAAGCGGCCTTGGCTGGACATAGATAGCCTTGATCAAAAAGAGAAACTGCAGCCCAAAACCCGCCACCCAAGGCATCATCAGAATGGCAATAATGATTCGAACCATGGCTTGGCTAATTACAGATCAGTCCACCTGAATAAAAAACGTTATTTCTTACCCAGACACACCCTAAGTCCCCACCTTGGAATCATCGTTCCTTTATTTTTACGGAACCACTCCTAAGCACATAAATTGATTTTACTGATTTTCCATCCCCCGTAAAATTCATGGATATATTATTGCTGTATTCTGCTTCCTTAGTCTCAACGGCTAATTCTAGGATCTGGTTGTTCTGAGAATTATATCCAACCTTGATAGAGATACGCTTATCTTCTGACTCCTCCGCACCTTTGACTTCTTCGATCCATCTGGCCGTGCCCTGACCGGCGTTCAATCCGAAGAGATCAGGCTCCCCCAATTGTTTGACAAATTCGTAGTAACGCATCGGCGGCCTATTCGCACTCTCTTGTTCGAGTTGCTTAATGGCCTTCAAATCGCCTTTTTTCTTTAAGGCCATGAGCTTATGTCCATCACTCCATTCGTATTGCTCATCGAGTGAGTCTACACCTCTCTTAAGGGTCTCGAAGCGTGCGATTTCCTCAGGGGATGATTCCCTTTTGGAACAAGCCGGAAACTCAAACAGGCATACGGCCATAATCAAAGGAACAATGGTTTGTTGATTAGTCTTCATTTATCTTCTCCGAACATAACTGGTTTCTTTGCGAACCACCCGACAGGTGAGTTGGGTGACATTCTGGATGATATCCAGCGGAACCTGGGGCTTCCAGTGGAAGAGAACCCCATCAGAGAGATAACAATTCTTAAAAGGTCCGTACATAAAGACAAGTGGCATGATGACAACAGACCTCGGGATGGAAAGGTCTCTTCTTCCATTGGGTCCCACAAAGGAATCATCGTCCACGTAAGGTGAGCGTGCATCAAAAAAGAGCCTAAAATGATCCACGCTGCTCTTCAAACCACGATTGCCCCCCGGTTGAGGCACTCTGAGCAACGTTGGTTTCCCCGAACTGCCCAAGTCCCGGATTCCTAAGCGAAATTCTTCACTGAAAATGGTTTCGCCAGAGGCATTCTTCAATTCCAAGTGAACTATCTGAGATACTCTCTTTGACTCTTTGGGTGACGGCTTCCAGTAATCACTACAGTACGTCTTCAACACCTTAGCTGACTTCTGATCCAGATAATAACATTGAAATTCGGATTTGCCTCCCAAAATCAATCCCCCTGAACTTGAGGCCTCCATCAAATAAACCGGGGTCCCCTTGTATGTCTTGTGGCTGATTCCACTCCAGAAACCAGGAGCATTGCCGCGGTCATCGCTTTGCCAACCCTGCCATGTATGGATGGAGGCTGGTTTCCCCGAACTGCAATGGAATGAAATGGCTCGCTTGGGCAATGTGCCCCGTAGCTGTGACCGAGCCGCCTCGCCCAGAAGCTGCCGGCGTCGTGGCACAACGCGGCCAACGGATTTGTCCCGGGCCCAAGCAAAGCTAAATGCTCGCCCTGTCATAATGGCATCAACATTTTCCGCAAGCACCTTGGGTTTCTGGTTGATCACCCTGGCAGTCACCAGGCTCTCGGGCAAACCCAGGTCTTCCAAACCCTTCTTGAGCAGGGCCGCCCCTCTCCCGGCCGTTTCCATCCTGGAAGTAGTTGCGCCAAACAACGATTGCCCGTCCACCTTGAAGGAGACAACCTTGGCCTGCTTGAGCTTCTCGATGAGTTGCCGGTGCTTGACGGTAGCCCAGATGGTCACCTCGTAGAGGCCGTCATCATTCCTGCCCTCCTTTATTTTCTCAAACTTTTCCACGAAGCCGTTGCTGAAATCGAGAATCTCATCCTTCACCACCTTCTCATTCTTGATGAGTGTTTCTGCATCGACAATCACCCCAACAACCTGTTGCACAGCGTTTCGAAAGGCACTCAGAAGAGCTTCCTCAGCGTTGATGCCTACGCCCTTGACGGTAACTAAGCTGGATTTCTGCGAGGCCGAATCCAAGGCACCGGGTCCAGCACATCCAGCACCCATGAACGCACTCAGACAAATGAGTGCAGTAAGCAGATTGAGTTTCATGATCGTTAAAAAAACTTTCTTTAGGGCGCTATTCGGCAGTTTACATCCTTGGTCTTTTTGATGGTTTCCAGAGGAACCCGCAAGCGCCAACGAACCACAATGGAATCATTCATGTAAGTGAAATATGGCGCCTGATTGATTCGACCAGTACGCTGAAGGAGAAAAACAGGGAGAAAAGCTGTTTCTTGTTTGCTATGATATATCAGGATAGGGTTGTCAACTGCTGGCGGTCGATAATACCGGTCGGGATCCTCAAATCCTCTCCTGATGCCTATTTTTGATGTCAAATCATCGCGGATGTCTGCGTTA
>JACNJI010000108.1 GCA_014382645.1 Verrucomicrobiota bacterium
CCGGGTCCCCCCGCTCCGGAAACATCCAGCACCGTGGTCTCACCCTGGCCATCACGGGGCCGTGGAAGACAGGAAATAAAGCCAGATAAACATTCTCCATTAGCTTAGGGCTAGGTCCAACGCAGACCCAATATAACTAATCCAAAGGAAAGCCGCATTATGAAAACCTTAATAATAATTTTAATGGTTGCTTTGACTTTGGCAATGTACGGCCAGAAACAAAAGGAAGAAGCCGAGAAAGAGACGAAAAAGGCGACAGTCCTCAAAAAGCCGACGAACTTCACCAAGATGCCCGAAGTAGACTTGTCCGACTTCACCGCAGAACAGAAAACTATCATCCTGAAGCGCGCAAATGCCGAGATGTGCGATTGCGGCTGTAAACTGACTCTTGCCGAATGCCGCAACGACGACACAAGCTGCCGCAAGAGTCTGGCTCTGGTCGGAAAACTAATTGAAGAGATCTCGGGCAAGAAGGTGGCTCCTCCGAAGGATAAGGCACTGGGCAAGGGGCTGGACATGAAGTTCACGGCGACCGACGGCACCGAAGTCGACTTGGCTAAAATGAAGGGAAAAGTGGTGCTCATTGATTTTTGGGCCACTTGGTGCGGGCCATGCGTAGCGGAGATACCGAACGTCAAGAAGACCTATGAGAAGCTTCATTCCAAGGGCTTCGAAATCATTGGAATATCGCTCGATTCGAACGAGGACAAGCTCACGCAATTCATCAAGAAGAAGGACATGCCATGGCCCCAGTATTTCGACGGCAAAGGCTGGAAGAACAAAATATCCACACAACACGGCATTCGAAGCATCCCCGCCATGTGGCTGGTAGACAAAGAGGGCAACCTAGTGGATAAGAAAGCAAGGACCAATCTGGAAGAAAAAGTCGAGAAGCTCTTGGCCGATTAACTCCGTTCTTCTCCAACACCAAGAGGTGAAATCCCCCTCGTCTAAAAAGTTAGAGGCTCTCCATCAAGCGACCTTGCATCTGTTCGTGTCCACGTTTATCGAAAAGCAATGAAAACACCTATAGTTTCCCTTCTTCTGACACTTTCATGCTGCCTGTCTCCGCTTGTCGGGGAACCGGCCAAGTTCGCCAAGGGTATCGTCGACGTCGGGATGGTGGCGGAGGATCTTGAACGCACGGTGAAGTTCTACACCGAGGTGGTGGGCTTGAAGGAAGTGAAGGGGTTCGAGGCTTCGGCCGAGAAGGCGACCCAATTCGGGCTCACCGACAACCAGCCGGCGAAGGTCAGGGTGTTCGTGCTGGGCGATTCGCCGGATTCTGCCCGGCTTAAGATCATGGCGTTTCCAAAACGCCCCGGAGCCAAACCCGACCAGAAGTTCATTCACTCCACCATCGGTATAAGCTACCTTACTCTTCGCGTAGCCGACATGGACGATGCCCTCGATCGCTTGAAGAAGGCCAAGGTTAAGACACTCGGAGAAACCCCGGCCTCGCTCGGGGGCAAGATGCGGATCACGGTCTTTCACGACCCCGACGGCAACTTCGTGGAGCTGATCGGGCCGGTAAAGGAGTGACGCCTCTTTCTCAGAACCAAGCATAAGAAAGAATTTCAACGAAATGATGGTGAAAGCAGCCAGCCATTTTTTGCACACTCGCTCTTGGCATCGGGACTGGGAGCCGAGACGGAAACAAACTCCGTGGACCACCGGGCCATCCTCGAGAAATTGGACGATTCCGGATGCGGACGATTCCGGATGCGGCCGATGGCTCCGGATTCGACGAGTTGGTATACCTTACCATAAACAAGGTTCCTAGTGACTGAGCCCCAAAATGAATTTGATGAACGAGGCTTTTAATGCCTTGAAATGCCAAGCTTTTTATTCAAGATGATTAGTTATAGTTCTAGAAGCTGTAGTAACCTGTACTCAAAGGAGATTTATAGGAGATGGACACAAATTTAAATAGACGAAGTTTTCTAAGAGGCGCAGGCGTCGCGATGGCCCTGCCGTTGATGGAGTCCTTGACTCCCCCCGCCTTGGCCGCTGCAGCCAATGGCAAGCCGGTAAAGCGATTCGTCTGCCTATCCAACAACTACGGGGTTTACCAAAAGGCTTTCTTTCCGGACGTGAATCAGCCCGGGCCAAACTACGACATGCCCGAAACCTTGAAGTCGCTGGAAAAGCACCGCAAGGACATCACTTTGTTCCAGAATCTCGACCATGGCTTCACGGGAGGTCACCAGGGAGTTCCCGTATTCCTTAGCGGCATACGTCCGATATTGGCCCACAATTACCCCGAAGGGAACATCAGCCTCGACCAGAAGCTGGCCGAGCATCATGGAGCCGCCACCCGCTTCCCATCGATGACCCTCGGAGTACGCGAACGCAACTTGCTCAGTTTCACTCGAACCGGAGTACAGGTGCCCAACATGGATATGCGGGCCGCTTATAAGGCGATGTTCTTTGAGGATACCCCACAGAAGAAGGCCTCCGAAGCCGAACGTTTCAAACGGCAGAACAGCATTCTCGACGTAGTCATGGACCAGGCGAAATCCCTGAACGGGAAACTTGGCAAAAACGACCAGCGTAAACTCGAGGAGTACTTCGACTCGGTTCGCACCTTGGAAAAGAAGATCGACCAGCAGGAACCTTGGCTCAAACGCCCCAAGCCAAAACCCGAGACGGAGGAACCAAAACCGGGGAATCGTACGGAAGAACAGCTCAAGGCCATGATCGAAATCATTGCCCTTGCCATACAGACGGATTCCACTCGGGCAATCACCTGCACAAGCGGTTTCGCAAATGGCGATTTTGGCCTTAACGGTGGCTATCACGATTTCTCTCACCACGGCGAGAAATCCGAGCCGGTGGCCGCTTTAAAGAAAATCGAAGGTTTTCAGGTTTCCATGATGTCCTACCTAGTAGACCTTCTCAAGGCACAGGAAGACCCCATAAACGGTGGCACGTTATTCGATCACACCTCCATTCTATACGGATGCGGAATGGCAACGGGGGGGCATTCCACCAGGAACCTCCCACTAGTTCTGGCCGGTGGAGGTTTTAAGCACGGCGAACACAAGGTTTACCCAGGACCGCATCTAAAGGACTTGAAGAGTTCCGACAGATTGGTCAGTCAGGAAAAACGACTAGCCGAAGGCGTATCCGAGGTGCCTGCCGCAAACCTACTGCTTTCCATTCTTCAGAACTCGGGACTGGAAATCGATCGATTCGGTTCCAGCACAGGAACGCTGTCCGGCTTGGAATGGTCCTAGATTACGTGGGCGAGGACTGTCAACTTTCGGACGGTGGTCTTGAGTGATCATGAAATCATTGAATACTTCCTTCGTTCGCAGGGCAACAGGACTGCTTCCTGCCATTGCTACTCTATTCATTGGCTCGCTTGCCTGTGCTGACGAGTCGCTAAAGAAGCTGGATCCCTTCCTCAAGCAACACTGCTACGACTGCCACGGCCCCGAGAAACAAAAGGGAGACATTCGCTTCGACACCCTCGGCAAAGATCTTGCGAAAATCGAGAATCTCGAGATTTGGCAAAGCATGCTCGACCAACTCAATCGCGGCGAAATGCCTCCAAAGAAACAGCCTCGCCCCAAGCAGTCGGAAGTCAAGAACGTCGTCGAATCCTTGACCCACGCACTCGCAATAGCTTACGAAAAGGGGCGAAGTACCGGAGGGCAAACCGTGCTCCGAAGACTCAATCGACATGAGCTTCGCAACACCTTTCGCGACCTGCTCTACCTAAAAGGCGCGGAATATAGTCCCGATGCAGGGGGGGCTAAGCTGGTGGACAACAACGGAAACGGAAGTGTCGAGCGCACAGGCAACGATCCCCTGCGCTTCTTTCCCGAGGATGAGGAGGAAGATGGCTTCTTCAACTTGGGCGACAAGCTGGTCATGTCGGACTTCCTCTTGAAGCTGACCCTCGACGCAGCCGAAGAGGTGCTTGCTCAAGCCACCCACCTCGAGGTCAAACCCAAGGTGGAAAAGAGGCGTTTCTCGGGGCATTTAATTGAAGGAAAGGGACAGGGAGAACATCCCGTCGAGGCGGTTTCCCGTGAATTCAGCCCCGACTTCGACATGATGGCAAAGGGCTATGAACGCGATGGTCGCGTTTCGCCCTCCAAACTCCGGCAAGGCGTCGGGGTTGCCACTCGTTACCGAATCACTATAGAGGCATCCGCCCACAACGGGAAGCATCCTTTTGGTGAGATGATTCATTTCGGCCCCGACAAGGATTTTCAGCTTTGCCTAAATATCGCGGACACTGGAAACGGAGGCATTGCCGGCCCGACCTCCAAGCCCCTTGCCATTTGGTCGCTTCTCGGCGATGGCAAGAAAAGGACCTTCACTCATGAAGTATGGATGGACAAGAGATGGGCCCCGTGGATTGGCTGGGAGAATGGCCCGGACGATAGCACCTTTCGGGCAGAGAAACTTGTGGAGAAATATATGCCCGATGCTTACTTCTCCCGTCCGGACAAGAAGGTCGACAAGGAGGGTCACGACCGCTGGCCATTCAATTTGGCCAAGCTATTGGTAAAAGACGGTTACAAGGGGCCTCACCTCCGGGTTTACAGCCTAACGGTCGAGCCACTTTTCGAGGCTTGGCCGCCCAAGAGCCACACCGCCCTGTATGGTTCCGGCTCGGGCAAGGAAGAGGAAATCAGAAAACTCATGGCCACCTTTGCAGAACGAGCCTTTCGCAGGTCCGTTAAGCCCGAACTGGTGGAACCATACGTACAGCTTGTCATACGCCAGAAAGTGGAGCCTGTAGTTACCTTGCCGGGTGGAATAAAAGATTTGAAGTACAGAGTATACGAAGGCCAATGGGAGAAACTTCCCGAGTTCGATACTCTGGAAGCCATATCCGAAGGAACCTTGCCTAAAGGATTCATCGACCTGAGCGTCTCCAAGCGAAAAGAAAAGTACGGCATGGTCTTCACGGGAAGCTTGAAGGCTCCCAAGTCCGGCGAATACGTATTTGAGATCGCATCGGATGACGGTGGACGCCTATTGATCGACGGAAAAAAAGTCGTCGAGCACGATGGCCTCCACGGAGCCGAGCTGAAAAAGGGTAAAGTCAAACTCGAACAGGGAGACCATGAGATTCGAGTGGAGTATTTCGCCTATGGCCAACCCAACAGCTTCAGGGCCGGTTGGGGAGGTCCGGGACTGGCTCATTCCCAGCTTTCCACAGACAGCCTTCGAGACTCGAAACAGAACAATAAAAAGCCTTCGAATGAAGTGCCTCTTCTCATTCGGGCCATGCAGGATGGATACGCCGCCATCATGTGCTCGCCGCAGTTCCTTTATCTTCAGGAAAAACCCGGTCGCCTCGATCCCTTCGGTATTGCCTCCCGAATGAGTTACTTCCTCTGGTCTTCCATGCCCGACGAAGAATTGTTTGCTGCAGCTCGCTCAGGGAAACTCAAGGACTCCAAGGAGCGCAGTCGACAAGTTGAGCGCATGCTCAAGGATACCAAGGCAGAGGCATTCGTACGCCATTTCCCATCAGCTTGGCTGCGTCTTGACAAACTGGGAGACATGCCCCCATCAGGCGGTGACTATCAGTTCTACAAGAACCTCAAGGTCGAACCTATGCTGGCCAAGCAGGTAACGACCTATTTTTCGGATATACTGGAAACCAACGGACGTATCGAGCAGTTCATCGACTCCGATTACACCTACATGAACCAGACCTTGGCCAAGTGGATCTACAAAAGGGAAGGAATCCGGGGCGAACGCTTACGGAAGGTCAAACTGGACGATCCTCGCCGAGGTGGCATATTCACCCAACCGGGCCTGATGACCGCCACGGCGAACGGAGTCGACACTTCACCGGTCGTCCGTGGAGTTTGGGTACTGGAAAACATACTGGGTACACCACCATCCCCTCCCCCTCCCGATGTAGAACCCCTTCCCGTGGATACCCGAGAGGCAACATCCATCCGGGAACGGCTTGAATTACATCGCAAAAACGAAGCCTGTAACAGTTGCCACGTTAAGATCGACCCCATGGGATTTGCATTTGAAAACTTCGACGTGGTTGGCCGCTGGCGCGAAAGATACAAGCGAGCCAAGGGGCCCATAGACACTTCGGCCACCATGGCGAACGGAGAAGAGATCGCCGACATCGTCGCCTTCAAGAAAATGTTAATGGAACGCAAACCGCTGATCATTAGCTGCCTGACAAAGAAGATGCTCACCTATGCCACCGGCCGTCATCTCGAGACGATCGATCGCGGAGAAGTGGATCGCATTGTCGCCGAGCTAGGCAAAAAAGAGGATCGCCTTCGCGACCTCGTCCACTTGGTTGTAGAGAGCGATATATTTCTGTCGAAGTAACCCGGGCCTATTGGCCATCAACTTTTCGAGAACCTATATTCGAGAACGTTTATAAATGAACACACTCCCCTCTCACCTTTTCCGCATGATTCTGACAGTGGTCGTGGTTTCAATCACGGTTCCCATGCAGGCAGCCGGGCAAAAAAATCAGTTACCAAACATCGTCTTCATCATGGAAGGCGACACGCCGGCGTTTCTAAACCTGATCGACAACGGGCTGGCCGGCGAGATAAGCCCCAGCCACGGCGGTTGGGGCGGGCGATACAAGCTCCGAAAGCCTGCAGGCGAACCCCGCCCGATCTGGACCAACAGCCCTGACACGCTCACGGTAGATGGGAAATCCTATACCAGCCCGCATGCAACCGTGTGGCGATGGCGGGAGGCCTACCAGAACGATTTCGCCGGCCGCATGGATTGGTGCATCGCAGGTAATCGCCCAGACGCCAATCACCATCCTGTGGCGGTTGTCAACGGCGCCGAGGGCAAGAGCATCATCGCGATGACCGCCAGCCCCGGCCAAACTCTCACACTCAGCGCCGCAGGCTCATCCGATCCTGATGGCAACAAGATCCTTACAGATGGTTTCAATACCTAGAGGCGGGCACCGCCAGCCGCACCGATATCCTGGGACAAGAAACCAGCGAGATCACATTCAAAGCTCCGAACGAACCGAGGCGAACCGTCCACATCATCCTGGAACTACGCGACAACGGAACCCCCAACCTGTTCGCGTACCGACGGACGGTCGTAACCCTCGGGGACAAATGTACTTCTTACTAAACCACAGGAAACAATCATGACATCCAGAAGAGTTTCATCCACGCGAAAATCGAAGACAAACAAAAGTCTTTTCATCTGCCTTTTGGCGCTGTTCAATTTTGGCAGTCTTGTTTCAGAAAGTTCAGGGGCTGAGTCTTTGGTCGACTAAGACAAGATCCTGAAGTCCATGGATTGGTTGCAAAACCAAGACTTCGATTGGTACAAGGCTAATATTCCCTTTATGGAAACGCCGGACAAAGAAATTGACGCGACCTACTATTACCGCTGGGAACTGGTCACTCGCCACATCTGTTATGGCTCCCCCAACAGCGGGTACTCACTGACTGAATTTGCTAATCGACCTTCCTGGTCTGGCGCTTATGGGGCAATCGCCTGTCCATCGGGACACCAGTTCAATGAAATACGCTGGATGCACAACCCACGCGTTGCGCGCGACTATCTCCGTTACTGGTTTAGAACGAAAGGCGCCCAACCCAGAAAATATTCATCGTGGTTGGCTGACTCTGCCTGGGCGGTTCATCAGGTTCATCCCAACAAGGCCTTCATCATCGATCTTTTCCCGGACCTGGTTAAAAACTTCAAAGGCTGGGAAGCGCGACATTGGGTCAAGGAAATGAACATGTTCTGGCAGACCGGACATGACGATGGCATGGAGTTCAACATCAACAGTCGTCAAACGAAGGACATCCTCAGAGGCGACCGGGCATTCCGTCCTTCATTCAACTCCTACATGTGGGCCGACGCCACTGCCCTGGCCAAAATCTCGGCATTGGATGAGGACAAGGAGTTGGAAAAGGAATATATGGCCATCGCCGCGAATCTAAAAAAACAAATCCAGGAAAAACTCTGGGATTCCAAACGAAACTTTTTCTTTCCGATGTCGAGTCGCGAGGAAACAGATAAAGAGGGGAATGTTGTCAAAGCACACACCCTCACCTATCAAAGTGGGAAATTCGCAGGCAACCCCCATGGCCGTGAACTACATGGCTATGTACCATGGGCCTTCAATATTCCCGACCCGGGCTTTGCCGTTGCCTGGCAGTACTTGATGGATCCGGAGTATTTCTACGCCCCTTTCGGACCCAGAACCACGGAGGTGAACGATCCTTTGTACGTACTCAAAACCGGCTGTTGCTGGTGGAGTGGGCAGTCCTGGCCATTTGCCACCGCCCAGACACTCAAGGCGATGGGTAATCTGCTGCAATTTTATGAACAAGATCAGATTAGTAAGAAAGACTACCTGACGGTGCTGCACACCTTTGCCATCTCTCAACGAAAAGACGGCAAACCCTATATCGCAGAAGCACTGAACCCTGACGATGGCTCGTGGCGAGGTCACGATATGCGCAATCGGAGCGAACACTACTTCCACTCGAGTTTCAATGATCAGATCATCACCGGCTTGATTGGGCTACAACCCGCAAGTGACATCAGCTTTGTCATTGATCCTCTGGCTCCAGAGTCGTGGGATTATTTTGCCATGGAATCCATTCCCTACAAAGGTCATATGATCAGTGTTCTCTGGGATAAAACAGGCGATCGCTATGGAGCAGGCAAAGGCTTTCATGTTTTTATCGATGGCAACAAACCCAAAAGCACTCAGTCCCCTCGAAAAGTGACGATAGCTCTACCATCCGTACAGGAAGTCCCCATGGATAAACCCCTTCGCTTCAACTATGCCGTTAACAACGATGGCGACTACTACCCTCGTTATACCGCGTCATTCATCGCGAAGGGTACGTCCCTCAGCAAAATTCATGATGGCGAGTATGTGTATGACAGACAGCCCGCAAACCGCTGGACCAGCTATGGGTCTAAACAGAAACAAGATTGGCTTGTTTGTGATCTGGGTGAAGCGCGAATACTCGACACGCTCAAACTCTACATCATCGACGATGGCCAAGGCGTGCTGGCGCCCCGTTCCTTCACATGCGAGTACTGGAAAGACGAGAAATGGGTGGCCCTGCCAGGTCAAAAGCGATTTCCAGAAAAGGCCGAAGGCAAACGAGCGAACACCCTCAGCTTTCCGGCACTCATGGTAAGGAAACTTCGTTTTGTTTTTCAAAATGCGCCCGAATCCGGCTCCGGTCTCACTGAACTTCAGGCCTGGGGTCCGGGACGTCTCCCCTACATCCCGCCCCGTCCTCCACCAGGAAATATGGCCTTCAATCCCACCAATAAAGGCTACCCGAAAGCAACGGCCTCCTTTTCAGACCGATACGGCGGTGTCGCCAAAAGCACCATTGATGGAAAAATCAGGTTTCAAAGGACCCCGGTCAACCGCTGGACCTCGTATGGTTCGCCAAATAAAACAGATTGGCTGGAAGTCGACTTTGGCAAGGAGAAGGTATTCAAGAAAGTGGTTCTGCATATTTACGATGATCATGGAGGGGTGCAAACCCCCAGCAGTTACACCATCCAAACCCTCAAAGGAACGGAATGGACCGATGTGCAGAACATCCATAAAAGCCCGGCAGAACTCAGGGGTAGTTCAGAGAATACAGCCACCTTTGCCCCGCAGACCTCAACCAGGATACGCGTGGTCTTTACTCACAAGGGAAAAGCCAGATCGGGTCTAACCGAAATTGAAGTGCGGTAACTTCTGTATCAATGATTGGCCAAATGATGATCAAACAATAGATTTACTTCGTCACCACTCTCTCGCCGACTGCTTCCCCGATTCTCGCAATAGCAAACAGGAAAATTCATAGAACCATAGAGAATGAAAATCCAATCTATACCATTTGCCGTCGCGATGTTGCTTTTGACGATTAGTTTTGCCAGTGCTGCCCCCCAAACTCCTGCCGCTGTTATGGCTAAAGATGGCAAGGCACAAATGCCTATTACTATTAGTGCAGAGGCGTCAGATGAAATCAAGGCACTGGCGACAACTTTGGCGCAGAAGTTAGGAAAAATCAGCGGGGTGACGTTTCAAGTTGCAACCAACACCTCGCCAAAAGGTATCGCGCTGGGAACCATTACTGAATTCCCATCGGTAAAGAGTACTCTGAGTGCCACCGATGTAAGCCAGGCCGAAGACTACATCATTCGCACTCATGCGGGAGGCGTTTATCTGATCGGCGCGACCGACAAAGGCGTGGGCACTTGCCTCCAAGTGCGACTACAAGATAGATCGCAAAGCCCGGGATCGCTCGATGGTGGAGATTCGAAAGTCGATTGGTCCCAACACGGGGGCGCTGGGATACTCCTCTCGGGTTCCCGACTAGCCCGACATCCCGGCCCGAACCGGAGCGATGGCAACCGCCTTGGCGATTGCCGGCGAGGAACCCAAGATGGCCAAAGGTTTTGCAAACGCGTTGGCGAGATATCAATCCCGCATGCGGCACGCCCACTCAATGAGCTCGATCAGCTTGATCTACGGCATGGCCGGCATAAAGTCGGTAGATCCCAAGGCTCACGAAACTGTCATGAGAAAATGGATCCCTTATTTGGAACTTTGCCGAACCTCGGGTGGTACGGCAGCCTATTTCGGTGGCAAGAGAAACTATGCAGGGGATGCCTACCTCGGTTACCATCCAATAGGCAATGCAACCGTGGCACTCATGCTTGCCAGCGCCGAGAGCAAACTCTTTATCCACGGAGGAACCAAGCGCAAGTGGCTTGGGATGCCCTAACTCGAACACGCAAATGAACCTACTCACTCGAACTCTTTCCTCATTGCTCGCTATCTTATTCCTGTCGGGAACCCTTGATGCCGCTCCTAGTAAGCCCAACATCATTTACATCGTTTCCGATGACCTCGGTTACGGTGATTTGGGCAGCTATGGCCAGAAGCAGGTTAAGACACCCCGATTGGACCGCATGGCCAGAGAAGGTCTACGCTTTACCGACCACTACGCCGGACACACCGTATGCCGACCGGCGCGCCTCGTATTCCTTACTGGCAAGCACACGGGACACACGGCGATTGCCGGCAACAACATGCATGTGCTGCCCAAAGGTTCGAAGACCGTGACCTCCCTGCTGAAGGAGGCCGGTTACGTGACGGGCGGCGTCGGCAAGTGGGCGCTCGGCGACGTTGGCACTACAGGCCACCCGAACAACCAAGGCTTTGATTTCTTCTACGGTTACTTGGACCAATCCGCTGCTCACGATTACTATCCTGAATTCCTTTTTCGCAACGATAAGGCAGAGCGCTTGCCCGGCAACGTAAACAGCGGGAAGAGGAACGTGTCGTCAAAGAAGGTAACCTACGCCCACACTCGGATCACAGAGGAGGCGCTGGCCTTCATCGAACGCAACAAGGACAAGCCTTTTTACCTTAACCTCACTTGGACTATACCACACACCAACAACGAGGCGGGAAACGTCGAAAAGAACGGACAGGAGGTACCCGACCACGGGATCTACAAGGACAAGAACTGGCCGGACCCGGAAAAGGGATTCGCCGCCATGGTGACCCTAATGGACACGGACACAGGAAAAATCATAGACCTGCTCAAGAAACTTGGAATCGCCGAGAACACTTTGGTGGTTTTCACTTCGGACAATGGCCCCCATCAGGAGGGTGGACACAAGGTGGATTTCTTTGATTCCAACGGACAACTCAAAGGACATAAGCGTTCGCTGCATGATGGCGGCATTCGTGTCCCCATGATCGCGTGGTGGCCCAAAACGATTAAATCCGGCGTAAGCAATCATGCTTCCGCCTTTTGGGATTGGTTGCCAACTGCTTGTGAACTCGGTGGAGCAGAAACGCCCGAAGGCATCGACGGGATTTCATTTGCCCCTACCCTACTGGGCAACACGAATAAGCAAGTCCGGCACGATTACCTTTTCTGGAGATGGAGTCGCTTTCGGGCTGTGCGAATGAATGATTGGAAAGGGGTCCAAACCGATAAAACTTTAGCTCTCTATGACCTGAGCAAAGATATCGGAGAGGAAACCGACGTCGCCTCCGAGAACCCAAAGATTGTCGCGCGAATCCAGAAGATCATTGCAGAGCTCGAATAGTTAATCCCCCCCTCCCGGTAATTGTCAGGATGGAGGGGTCTGGACTTGCCCGTAGAATTCTCATCTCTAGTCTATGACGATGAAACTAAAAGCTTCAGTACTTTTAATACTCATTAACGCAGCCTTTCTCTGCCTCTCTTCTGCCGTGGAGAAGAAAGGCGAGAAGAAGTTCTATGATCCGGTCATCAAGACAGTCGAAGGTTGGACGATAGAATACGACCCGAAACTGCTGTCCAAGGAGAACAAGGCGTTCGGTGAAGACGCTACCAAGGCACTGGCCAATCACCTTCAGCGCATCAAGTACATCCTCTCGAAGGAAAAGGTTGTGGTACTTCAGAAGTTGCCAATTCGGATAGATCTCCAGCACGAACTTGGCAACATGCAGTACCATCCGGGTAAAGAATGGTTGATTAATAACGGCTACGACCCTCGCCTTGAGAAAAGAGTGCATATACCTCGGGCAAAGTCCCTGCTCGACAGAGGCACTTGGGCAAAACACCCTTACGTTATTTTACACGAACTAGCTCATGCCTATCACGATCAGATTCTGAGTTTCGACAACAAGGAGATCATCCAAGTATATCAAGCATCCGAGAAAAAGGGTCTTTACGAGCGAGTGCTCC
>JACNJI010000454.1 GCA_014382645.1 Verrucomicrobiota bacterium
GGCCCTTACCCATTAAGCGCCCCCAAAGAGGGAGGAAAAGAAAGAGGAACGGGATGTGGTCGGGGTGGGTCCCGTCCCCCTCGCCCCCCGGGGCGGTTGGGAACAGCCCCAGGGTGAGCGGCGGCGTCACCCCGGGGTTGACCGCAATGGGTTCGTTAGCCCCGGGGGGGGCAGCCACGAAAAGGGCCCCCCCCTTTAGGAACATCCCCATGTTGAGTATCCCCGCCACGGCCAGCAGGATGCCACCGTAGACCCTCACCCCTTGGCCGAAACGTAGGCCGTAGTATTGCGGAATCGTCATCACTCCCAATCGTCGAAGTGGCACCACGATGAACCCGGTGAACCCGACCAGCAATGGTACTACCCCGGCGACCACCGCGATATGAAAAGCGGAAAAACCACCCGTAAAACCCTTTTGGGCGGCGAACATGACCGTGACCAGTCCCAGTTCAGAGCCCGTCATGGAGGCCACCGCCAGCCAGGTGCGCACCGCCCGCCCGGCTACCACGTAGTCCGCCATGTCGGAGATGAATCGGTTGACGTAGAGTCCTACTGCCACCGTGCCGAGCAGGTAGCATCCTACGATGACCCAGTCCACACCGCTGAAGTTGGTTTCCAGGCCCGTCATGATCGAAGAGTAAGTGTTCGCGAACTACCTGTTTGGATTTCCGTCCTCAAGGCTTCTTCTTCGTCACCCAGACAGGGGAGGACCACGCCATGTTGCCGTCCTTTTGGACAACTCTCACATAATAGCGGTTCTCTCCTTCCAACATGTCCTCGTCCGTCAGGGATTGTTCGAAAGTCGAACCTTTGAAGGAACGAAACTCCTTCCAGTCCTTTTCATTCCGCACTATTGTGATCCGCTTGAAGATGGCCGTTCCGTCCACCTTGAACCATAACTTGGCGTTCTCCTTGGTTTCAAAAATCGAGCCGAGCGGTTTTCCGTTGCAGGTGAAATTGAGGTATATCTTGTCGGTCGCGGCAATGGTCCGGCGGTTGTCGAAGGCTTCTATGATGCCTTCGCGAGTGAAATCCTTGCAATAGACACCTCCGTAACTGGCATGCTGTGAGATATGGTCGGAACTGGCGAACACACCGAGGTTATGCCCATGTTTCAGCGCATTTTGATAGGTTCCCGCCTTATATTTCCCGAAATTCGTGATGGGCCCCGGTGGAGTAGCCTTGGCATCCCCGTTAATGGTGTATGCTTCGCCGGGTCGTAGTCCGACGGTGGGTTGAGGAGCGCCTTCGCCCTCATAGGACACGCGAGCTCCTTGGTAGATTTCCACGACGTTTTCGTGCTCATGGTCGATATGCTCGTATTTTCCCCAGTCCGTACCCATGCCGGTTGCCCCGGTGTGGCTGATCACTGCAACTGGTTTGCCGTAACTCTTGAGGATGTCCCACAGTTCGTAGGGAAGAATTTCCCCAGTCTTCCCACTAACTGGAAAGACCTTGCTCCAAGTCGATTTCAAGTAGGTTGGTCGCTGGATGTAGACGATCGGTCCGCCACGCTGGGCAAAAACGACGTTCCGGTGTCCCCAAGGCCAACGTTGCTCACGCTCGTAGACATAGAGCGTATTGAAGCGTTCCGGGCTGTGGAGGGCGTCATGCATGCGTTGGTTGTGCCACCATTCGTAGGAATGATACATTTTGCCGGCGTCGGTGTGGTCTGAGGTGCCGAGGAAGTCGAGCTTGGCCAAGTCGTAGGCGTAGCGGAAATGGTCTAGGATGCATCCGTCAAATCCAGTCCTGCAATTCGAAACGTCGGTGTGGCGATGCACGTCTCCCCAGAACAGCCCATAGGTTTGCCCATCCACTTTCCATTGGTGGCGATCGAAGGCCGGACGTTCGGGGGTTTTGTGGGAGTGCGGGTCTTCCGGTTTCTGCTCCACCTTGGCAACGGGGGGGGAGGCCTCGGGAAGTTGGGAAGGAGAGGGAAGGGCGGCCAGCATGATCTTGGCCGTCTGGTGAGCCTTGTGCTTTCTCTCGTCGGATGGCCAGCACACCCGAAGATCACCCTTGGCTCCTTTGGCAGACGGAAGGAAGACCAGTTTCCGGTCTTGTCCATAGCTGCTTGATGGAATTCTACGGCGAGAACTCCAGGTGCCCGACTTGACCCGATAGGAGGTTGCCGCAATCCGCCAAAGGGCCGCGTTGAAATAACGGTAGGCGACCCATGGGTTGCCTTCCCTGCCGACTCCCACCACGGGTACGTTCACGGGATTGCCTGCTGTACCTGCAGGTCCGAGCGGAATTTCTTCAAACTTCGAGGAAGCAATGTCGAACCTGCCGAAGAGAACCGACTTCTCGGCATTGATTCCCGTCTTGTTTCCGTGACCGCGGTAATCGAGGCCGTGCTTGACCTTTCCCCGCTCGGCCGAGATCCAAAAGCCCTTGCCATCGGCCGTTGCTGCAATGGATGTCCGGGCCTCGTACTTCTTGCTGTGTCCGATCGGGAACTCCTTTACGTTCCCCTGTGCATCGACCTTTGCGAGGTAGAGGTTGAATTCGTTTCCTCTTGAACTGTCGTAGGCTATCCAAGCGTTTCCATCCCGGTCAAAAGCAATGCTGGGGGACCAATCCCCTCCGACTAGGTCGGTTACGACGAATTCCTTCGACCATTGACCGGTTGAGGGGTCGTGGTATCGTGCAAAAACATCGCCCTCGCCCGCCCGAAAGGATTGCCAACTGACCCAGACTCTTCCCTTGGCATCGGTTCCCGCCACCACGAATGCCTCGGCTGCGTCCGAGTCCGCCAAGGTGACGGGTTTGCCCAATCCGTGCTTCTCGTTCCAGGAACAAGCCTTCAAATTCACAGTTTGGTCATCCGACGTCTCGCTCCACACAACCCAGGTCGTCCCTTTGCCGTCCACCGCAATGGCGGGGGCATGCAGGACGGCCGACGCGACCACCGTGGCCAAGGTCTCGAATCCATCGTTCTTCGTCCGGGCGAGCCGCAGGGCGTCGCTTTTGCCATTCCACTCCAGGTAGGCAACGAGGGCGCGGCCTTGTTTGTCGATCGCGGCTGCCGGCAGGTCGACTTGAATGCCTTCCTTGGCGATCTTTCGCAATTCGCCCGCTAGTTCGATGGCAGGTTGACGGAATGGCACCGTCTTCTTCCTGAAATCCCTGACCTTTGGCTTCGGTTTGTTTGGCTGTTTTGGCTTCTGGACAGAGGGTTTGTCGCTTGCCTGAGCGTTTAGTGGATCAGCAGATCCACAGAGAAGAGATATGGTCAAGCAGGTGAGGGTAACTATTTTCATGGGTGGATCCGATCGGTTAGGGTAATCTGGTTGGAATGTTTGCTTGCCTAAACAGTACGATCAAGCCTTGTAGCCTGGTTGGTGTTCAATTTGCGAGTATTCACTTTTTACCCGAAAAAAGTTTCTCTCTGCAAAGCCGTTCCAAGTCAGGGAGGTCATAGGTCTGCAAGGCTCCATTTACGACATCTTCGAAGCAACGCTTGGGCTGACTTTCCTCAAGCATAGACATCCAGGAGCTACGATGGTCAAAAACTTGTAATTGAGCAAAAAGTTCGGGTTCCAAAGCCACCGCATGGAGTGCGGGAACCGTAGCGCCGCCGATCGCCAATACTTTCATCTTGGCTCCTTTTGGGATAATGCCCGAGCTATCCAGACTGATTGCAAGTTTGAGTAGGTCTTCTGCTCTCAACGCCACCAATGAACGACCGAGGAGGTAAGACATGTAAAACGTCTGCCAGTTTCCGAATTGTTCGGAGAATTTACTTCCCCGAGTTTCCCCGGTGCAAGTTATCTCAACGGAAACCACCGAGTGGCCGGCCTTGCTCAACTCAAGGGCCTTTTCATGACCTTTCTTCACGCCCTCGCCATGCAATAAAAGAACTGGATGCTTTAGTGGATTCGCGGGAAGGTAAGCCACCGAGGTCAGAGGGTATGAACCCTTTGATCGAAAGAACCCTCGGATCATCTTCAAGCCGTTTTCTTGAACTGTCTCAACGACGTGATGTTCAAGCCTCGGCAAATTAGTCGAAGGTCGAATCGTTGAAACCTTTCTTATCATCTTGCGGGCAGCTTCCGGTGAAAGTCCGGCGAATTTTTTTCTCTCCGTCAAAAAGTTTTTGGCTAGAGAACGGTTAAGTTCGAACACTGTTCTTTCGTCGGCAAGGTGAAGGACTTCACCTTGCGGGGTGCACCACAAGTCTTCGACTGAACGTGGTTTCATGGGTTTCTCTTTCACGGCTCTGTCGTCACCCAAAAACCATCGTCGCGCCAAACGAGTCAGTGTTTCGCGTTGTAGCTTCGTGATGCCGTGTTTGCCTTTGTCTTCGACCAAGTCGATGGCCAAAGGGTCGCCCAGCAGACTGTAGTATTTCTTGGACTGCCTGAAGTTGTCCCAAGTACCTTTAGTATCGAAATAGTCGCCAGAGGAACAGCAAATCAGCGTGGGGCGCGGAGCCCTCATGAGGACATAGTCGGTGTGATCCATACCATAGGCAATTTGCCCGAAGATATTCTGTTCCGAATCCTGTGGCCCTATCGATCCTATGAGTTGTCGAAAAGTGGTGAGGAAGCATGCTGGGGCGGCAAAGCCCACTCGTTCGTCCAATGCCATGATGTAACTAGTCAATGTGCCCCCACCGGAGCAACCGGTGCAACCGATCTTGGTCCCGTCTATGTCCTTGCGAGTCGTTAAGTAGTCGATGCCCCGCATGCCGTCCCAAATCCTATATCGCGCAGTGTTTACTCCCAGTAGAACAGAGCCGGCCCCGATCAGGAAGTGTTCGGCGACCGACGACAGCTTGCGACCCTCTGCGGGAAGTATTTGGCTGCGTTCACCTTGCCCGATCGGATCGTAACAAAAGGCCGCAATGCCGTTACGGGCCAGAGTGATTCCTATGAATTGATTGTAGTCCGCACCCTTTCCGCTCTTGCTGTGACCACAGGCGATCAAGACCGCGGGATAAGGGGGCTTGGTCTTTGGAAGGTATAGGGTAGCTGTAACATGATGCTGAGGCTGACTCTCGTAAATAACCTTTTCAACCCGATGGTCACCACCCTCGATTTTTCCAACGACTTTTGCATTCAGTGGCGTTCGTTCCGGAAAGCCCCCGATACGCGAAACGAAGAATTTTTTCAAATTCTCCTGATATTCCTTGAATTGAGCAGGCGTTGAAATTTCACTGAGACGTTCCTCGCGGCGATCAAGGGCATTGTAAGCCTGTTTGGCCAAGTGTTGGTAAACGACTCGGTTGGCTGGGGCATCAAGCAGGTCCTTGTTGAGGATGGGGAAGAGGTCCTCCTTGGCCCAACCTTGGACAGATAAGACAAAGGCGAAAGCAAGACTGAACAGGGGCTTTTTGTAGTTCATGCTTCAATCTTTTTGCTTACTTGCTCTTTAATTGCGAGATGAGAAAGGCGCTCGGGTTCTCGTGTTTTACCTTGGGTAGGCCGGGGTAGACGAGTTCGCAATCAACTCCTTGTGCCTTGCAATCCTCCTGCAGCTTCACCCCGAAGTTCGAGGTGTGAGTTGGGTCCTTCTGAGCTTTCCCCAATGCGGGCGGAGCGTTATAAGTCAGAAATACGGTAGGATCGTCGGGTTTTGGCCTATACTTGGGCCAGCCGCGAAACAAGGTGAGTTCGCGCGGGGAAAGGTAAACCTGCTCGCCGGCGATAAGATTTGCCTCCGCCTCGATGATGCGCGACTTGCCCTCGACCGCCGCCCCGATGGTCCACAGGTGCTCCAAGTCCTGATGCCCGAAGCGGTCCGTCGAAATCTTCCCGACGTCCACGGAGATGGGCTTGCCACCGCTGTTAATAGCACGGACGGAGGCCCGGTATCGGTAGCGCCCGGCCAGTTTCGTGCGGTCGGTATGGACGCTCACATGCTTGTAGAGTTGGGCTCGAAAAACGAAGGCGTCGCCCTCCAACCGGGACCAGGGAACGATGTCTTTGTGGTATACTTTTGGCTTCTTCTCCAGCCATTTCTTGCCCGTGAAGCGTTGCTTCTTTGTCCGCACGTCGACGACGCCCGGCGGCAAGGCATGGGACAAGGCAAGGGCCGCCGCCTCCTGGTACCGCACTAGATGGACGGCGGAAGTGCCGAGTCCTTCACTGACCTTGTCGAAGCCTGCGACCAAGTTGTCTTCAGGCAAGAGAGAATTAAGAACCACAGCGACGTCAAGCAGGTCGTGCAACGTATTTTCGTATTCCGTTCGGTTGAGACGACGAATGGGCACGCGGCCCTCACGCTGATTTTTCTGGGAAGCTTCATGAAGGGCGGCCTCAAGGAAGGTGAGAAAGTTTCCTGGGGCAGCGGGTTCCGGCTGTTTTTTCTTCTTAGGTGGCATCTCCTGAAGACGCACCCGGTCGAAGACCCGAATCCTCCTCCGTCTCGCATCCTCTGCGTTCAAGTCCGCCTACAAGGCCTCGAGATTCAGCCCGCCCTTGGCCACATCCGCATCGTGGCAATCAAAACAATGCATTTCAACAAAGGCCATTGGAACGCTCTCCTTGGCGGAAACGTTCACCGAGAACCCGGCCAACGGAACGGGTAAACAAATGAATGAACCGAATTTCATCGCCGCACGAATAAGTCCGATAGCACAAGGTGAAACATTAAAGTACGGAGCTTGTAGCTGTCCTTTTTGGCGGCAGCGGTGATGGCTTTGAGGTGGGTGCGGTCGTCCAGGGTCATCACGCGGCGTAGGGCGAAGGTGGCCAGTTGCTCGACGAAGGCTTCGGCGAACCGGTCGAGGTCCTGTACCAGCAGTTCCTTGAATTCATTCGGACCGGAATAAGCCCGACCATCGGGAAGTTTGCCGGATGCGTTTACGGGCGGGTTGGCTCCTTGCCCGCCCGGCATGTTTTCCTCCGTGCGCCATTGGCCGATGGCGTTGAAGTTGTCGAAGGCGAAGCCGAGCGGATCGATCTTGGCGTGGCAGGATGCGCAGGTTGCGTGGGTGGCATGGGCCTCGAGCTGCTGCCGGATGGTGGCCTTGGGTTGGTCGGTGGGCGTGGGCTCAAGTGGTTCGACGTTGGGCGGCGGTGGCGGTGGCGTGCGTCCGAAAATGGCCTCGCTCACCCACACGCCGCGATGCACCGGTCTATGCCGTGTGCCGTCCGAGGTGAGCATGAGCACGGAGGCTTGGGTGAGCACTCCGCCACGATGATCTTGTGGCTGAAGCACCACTCGCTGGAAGCCGGCCTTTTGTAGCGCAGGCATTTGGTAATGCAGGGCGAGGCGGGAGTTCATAACGGTCCAGTCCGAGACGAGAAACTCGCGCAGAGACAGGTTGTTCTCGAACACCTCGTTGAAGAACTTGGTGGTCTCCAGGGCCATGCATTGCTCAAGCCACTTGTCGTAGTCCGGGTACAGGTCCATGTCCGGCGGGAACATGCCGACCTTGTGCAGTTGCAGCCACTGGCGCGGAAAGGCATCGGTGAAGCGGGCGGTCTTGGGATCGGTCAGCATGCGCGTCAACTGGGCGCCCAAGACTTCCGGACGGTGCAACTCCCCCTTGGAGGCCGCCTCGGTCAGTGCCTTGTCAGGCAGTGAACTCCACAGAAAATAGGAAAGGCGCGTGGCCAGTTCCCAGTCATTTACCTTATACCGGGGCTTGGCCGGGTCGCCTTCTACTATGTAATAAAAATTCTTCGAGGTCAGGATGCCCGTCAACGCCCCCAGGTAGGCGCTGCGGAAATTCTCGCCCGCATCCAGTTCTGCTTTGAGCAAATTCTGGTAGCGATCCAGTTCCACCGGGTTAATCGCCCGCCGCCAGGCACGGCTGGCAAAACGATCTAGGCAGGCCTTCGCCTCGGCGAGATCGCCTTCCTTGTGCGGATACAGCTCGGCCCGTTTTTGCTGCACGACGTCTGAAACAATCGGCCCCTCATATTCCACCTTGTCCACCAGGAGGAGAGGGAACACAGGCCGTCCATCGTCGAGCAGCAGCTTGTAGCCGACGGGTTTCTGAGACCGCAAATTCGCCACTTTGCCTATCGCCTTGGGCGTGTGGCTGAGCGTGTGACCGTCGTCCAGTTTTCCGGGGACCTCGTTGATGAGGCTGTAACCGCCCTTGTCCAAGGTCACTTGAAACTCAACCGTGATCGGCTTGCCTTCCGCGGCGGTTACGTCCCGTCCGGTCACGCCCTTTTTCAGGCTGTTGTTCCAAATCGAAAGGTGCGGCATGCGGCCCTTGAAGGAGGGTAGGGCGCTGAGGGTCACGCGCACCTTGTACAGTCCGGGTTCACGGGCGTTGAATCCTCCCTCGCGTCGGCCGGGAAACAGTAGCCAGCGCTGGCCATCAGGCGCGGTGCGTTCGCCTTGGTCCACCTTGGGCGTTTTCGTGGGGAAGGCCTCGGCCAGTACCTTTTCCGCGGCCTGAAGGTAGCGTGTCACATGCGAGGGCGACAGGGAGAGCATGGAGCCGATGCGGTCGAACCCGTGCCAGCGCGGATCCTCGTTCAAGGCCCCCGGCATGCGCGGGTCGAAATGTACACCGAGCAGGTCGTAAACGGAATGGGCGTACTCGTCGCGGCTCAACCGGTAATGAGCCACTGGCCCGCGCTTGGCCATGCGTTCGGCTCTTCCTGATTCTATATTTCGGGAAATCCACTCGGCCACCTCGCCCAGTTCCACGGCGGTGGGTTGATGCTCATCTTCGGGCGGCATTTCGCCCGAGTTGATGCGAAAGAGCACCTCCACCCAAGTTTGCGCCGTGGCCTCCACGCCAAATTCGAGCTTCAAGGTATCCAGCCGAAACTTCCCCTTCTGCTTCTCCGCATCGTGGCAGCGCAGGCAGTAGTTCTTGAAAAAAGGAAGAACCTCCTTCTCGAAGCCAGGGGCAGCCGAGTACACGGAAAAGCCTGCAAGGACCAAGATGGAAGGCAGGAATCTCATTTGAACGATTCGCTTTTGGCCTGGCTACTTGAAGACGATTTCAAGTTTTGGCCTTTCCTTTGCAAGCCGGTCAATGCTGTCCCGGTTTACATTCCTTAGGTTCCGGAGCGTTAGTTTGCGAAGGCTCTTGCTTTTCCCGAGGCTGGCGATCCCTGCCTCGGTGACCTTCGACGCCCCTCCGAGGAGAAACTCCTCCAGTTTCGGCATGGCGGCCACCAACATCAAATCCTGATCGCTGATGGAGGGGGCATGGCCGAGGTCCAGCTTGAGCAAGGTCTTGATCCTCGTCGCGTGGGCCAAGCCAACCGAGTCCGCTTGACGGTCAAGCAAGGACAGGTTCCTGAGCGGCAGCTTAGCCAGATAAGCTACAGATTTACCTGAACTTCCCTTGTCCGTACTGCCGATGCCAAGCGAATCAAGTTTCGTCAATTTGGACAGATGCCGGGCTCCCTCATCCGTAAAATGGGAATGGGCAAACCAGAACCGGTCAGTGACGCCCACTTTGCAAATGGCTTCCAGTCCCTTGTCGTTCAAGGGGGTGAAGTGGAAGTTCACGCTCTTTAGGTTCTTTGCCTTGAGGTGCTTGAAACCTTCCCCGGCGCATTTGGATGAGGCAAGCCCGAGGGTATGCAGGTTAGTCAAGGCTCCGAAATGCTTGAACCCCTCGTCCGTCACTGTCGTAAGCGTAAGGTTGAGGCTCTCCAGTTCGGTCAGATTGCCCAAGGATGCCATGCCCGCGTCCGTCACTTCGCAATTGGCCAAGCTCAGTGATTTCAAGGTTAAGACCTTGGTCAGCCACTTCTCGAGCCAGGCATCATTGACCATGTCGTTCTTTCCTCCCCGTCCCTTCAGCGGATTGTTGCCGTTGTAGAGGTCGATCAACAGCGGATTGCCGGCTTCAAACTCGATCTTGCCCCCGATCCTTTCAATCTCGACCTTGAGAGGCTTCCATGTTTCTGCCGGATCCTGCAGTGCGTCGGCGGCAAAGGTAATTGTCCCTGCAAATATCCCAAGCAGGCTGATTCGGATGAGGGAAAAGCTCATGGTTTTTTGCGAAGAGAAATTGCCCCGGGGTGAGTCATTCGCACGCTGTACAAAGAAGTTCGCGCGGTGATGAATAGGGTCTTGAAATCCTTGCCGCCGAAGCAAACATTGGCCGGTCCTTCGGGAACCTCGATGGTTTCGAGTTTCTTGCCGTCGGCGTCGTAGACCTTAACCTGACCGTGGGTGAGATAGAGGTTGCCCTTTACGTCCACGGCCATGCCGTCGCTTCCCTCATCGATCTTGAATAGCTTCTTGCCCAGTTTCCTGTCTTTGGTCACCGCATAGCAAGTCACGCTAGGGGCGAGGCCGTGGAAGGCGGGGTCCGGGTGGCGCTTGTGCCCCCCCGTGTCGGCCACGTACAGCCTTGAGCCGTCCGGAGAAAAGACAATGCCGTTGGGCATGGCCAAGTCCTTGATTAAGACCTCCACCTTGCCCGAATCCGGGTCGAGCTTGTATACCCAATGCCCCGGGATTTCATGCGGGCCGCTCAAACCCCAAGGGGGGTCCGTGAACCATAAGGTGCCATCCTTCCCCACGGCCACGTCGTTAGGGGAGTTGAAGCGCATGCCGTCGAACTTGTCGGCAAGGACTGTCGTGCTTCCGTCCTTTTCGATGCGTATGAGGTTCCGGGCCGCGTGCTGGCAGGATATGATGCGCCCCTGCAGGTCGAGGATGTTGCCGTTGGCCTGCTCGCTCTTTCGAAACTCCGATAAGCCTCCTTTTTTGCTCCACTGCATGAGCTTGCTGTTCGGGATGTCGGAAAAGACGACCTTGTTCTGTCCCGGCAACCACACGGGGCCTTCCGTGAACTTCATGTTCCCTGCCAGTTTCCTGACCTTGGCCCCGGGTTCGACCAGGGAGGCTCCTTGCAGGAAGATCACTTGAAATGAGAGAGCGATGCTCAAGGGAAGGAGGATTCGATTCATTTTTATTTTTAGGTTTGAGTTCAGTAAATGGGCATGACCATTTTTTGGCCGTGCTTTTGTTCCTCGATGGAATGGATGCGTTCCTCGGGCGGCATGGAGACGAATTTCCAGCTGTCGGCCTTCACCCGCACGCAGGCCCCTGGCGAATAACCCTTGAGCAGTTCCTTGAACCGCAGGGTGATTTGCACGCCGCTGCTGCCAGTGACCGGGTGTTTGACCTCATTCCATTTCTCCAGCTTGCAGAACTTGCGGTCGCCGCGGTGGTACCATGTGCGCAGCGTCTTTTCCGCGCAGGCCACGGCGATGCGGTCATTGCGTTCGCGGCTGAGGTCTTCGATGATTTCCCGGTTCACATCGAAGAGCGTGATGACCAGTCGCCCGCCGCCGAAGTCGAAAATCTCCATCTCGTCAATCCAGCCGGGCATCCAGCGCTGGCGTTGAAACCTTAGGTGCTTCTGCCGTTGGCGTCCCGTGGATGCCTTCCATGAGGCTTCATCCAGCCACAGCTCGGTTACCGTAAATTCTCGTTCGGTATTGTAATGGCCGCCCTGGGCCCAGCCGAGGTTGAACCGTACTGTGGTCCCTGGCTTGATGTCCTTGAGTTCCACCCATCGTCTGTCCCGCCAGACGCGCGTAGTGGCAAGCAAGTCAAAGGTGTACGGTGCCTTGATGCCCTGTTCCACCAGTTTCCCGGCAGGCTCGAGGTGTATCTTCTCCTTTTCGATTTCTACGCCCTTTACCTTCCACATTTGGCCATGCCGGGCGTAATGACTGAAGTCGTCGGTCAGGACCAAGGCGTGGTTTTCCAGCACGATGAGCTTTTGGTAACCCAAGGAGTCGGGGATTGGCGGGATGGTGTCCTCTTCTCCCTTCGGCGGTAGAAAAAACCAACCGTGTAGGTGCGTGCCCAGTGGTACGTCGCGCAGGGCGGCCCTGGCGCCATTGCGCCAAACGACGGCATAAGGAAGCAATGCGAAGTAATGCACCGGCCCGGCCCAGTAGCGGTCGCCACCGTCAATCCGTATCCCTCCACGGCGGTTTACGGCGTCCATGTAAACCAGCTCGCCGGAAACATATTGGGCCTTTCCCATCGGGGCGAATTCAGCCGGGTCAGGGACGAACTTTTCGTCGGCGGCTAAGGAGGGATTCATCCCCATGAACGCGAACGCTAATAGCATGTAGAGGGCCCTCATCACAAAAACTCAAGCCTCCAGCTCGGAGCAGGAGCCGTTGCTGTCCCCGAACTTGTCCGTCTCCACACCCATCTGTTGGGCCATGGTCAGGAGCAAGTTGCTCATATGAGCCTTTTCGTTCACGGGGTGCGTACAGATGGCGTAGTGTTTGCCGGGTTGGTCGAGTTGGTAGCCCTCGAAATCGACCTTCTTGTTGTAATCCAAATGCGAGCCGTGCTTGAGGCCGAGTTTGGAACCGCCGGCGAGCACCAGCGGCAGGTTGGCGTTGCCATGGCTGTGACCGAAGGCCATACCGCTTCCCCACAAGGCCATGGTCGAGTCCAAGAGCGAGCCTTGGTCGTCCTTGGTCTCAGCCAACCGACCGATGAAATAGGCGAACTGCTCGATGTTGAATGCGTCGCTCTTGGTCAGGTCGGCCATCAGCTCGGGGTTGCCGTTGTGGTGAGAGAGGGAGTGGCGGTCTTGGGTGGTGGCTATTTCCGGGGGTGCAGGGCCCTGGGCCTCGGGGCCAATGCAGAAGGGTGGCCCGCGCGTCATGTGCGTCTGGGGGGCGAGAAAGAGGGTGTGGTACATAGGGGGGAGGGAACATCCCATCGTCTGCAAGGGGACGGTGCGGATGAGGCGCCAGGAGTTGGGCAGGTATTCATAATAGGTGTC
>JACNJI010000239.1 GCA_014382645.1 Verrucomicrobiota bacterium
TGAGGAAGCGAACGGGTCAATGAGCCAGGCCCACGGCCAGCGGGCCAATGATAAAGCCTTGGGCGCCGTAACCGAGAATACCGCCGATTATGCCCAGGAAAAGCAAAAAGCTCATCCAGGCGCCTTGATCATGCAACTTTTGGCCCATCCGACGCCTAGCATGACTGATCCCGAAGTTAAGAACCACGCTTAGTACGGCCAACAAAATCGCTTCAAAATGGTCTCCTCTGCTCCAAGTGAGTGAAGCTAGGGGCAACCAGACCATGGCGCTTCCCGCGACGGGCACCAAACCCGCAAAAGCCCCGAGCAGGAAAACGGGTAAAAAGAAAAAGCCCCCCACCAACCAACCGACCAAACCAAGACAAAACCCGCGCCCCAATGCCGTGAGAACGGTATCGCTAAGCAAGCGCAGAGTGATTCTGCGGTGGATTCGCATCCACGCCGTGGTTTCCGAAGCCTCGAAGCCTCCCGCAACCATTGCCTTGCGAATGAAAGAGGGACCATGGGCATAGAGAAAGGACAAGGCGATCAAGGCCATGGCCAATTCCGCAACGAATCCTCGAGTCCCCTTGAAAATATAGTCCAAAATAGATCCTGAAAACTCTCTGGCGTCGCCAAGGAACTCGGAGGCAAAGGCGACGGCTCGCTCTTCATCGATCGGAATTCGCGGATAAATGGCCTGAACCTCTCGAATGGTCTCGGCTATGCCGCGCAGGAGAGCATCGCGACCTGCTGAATCGCCCATCAGCAAGGCAACCACGGAACCTCCGAGATCCTCGTCCGAATCGGAACCTCCGTAAACCACCAAAACAAAGGGCATCAAAAGCAGGATCAGCAGCAAACCCGTGGCGATCACGGCGCAGATTTCCGATCGTCTCTCCGGCGAAAAGGAAGGAGCCAACCGCTTTCCTAAGTTTTCGATGGGCTTGAAAAGGACGGGATAGGTCAAGGCCGCCAACGATGCCGCAAAGATCAAAAATTCAAAGAGCGGGCGAAAAGTTCCGTACAGCGGAACGAGCACCAAAAGAAAGGCCGCGAGAACAAAACCTCGACGTCGCCAAGCATGCCAAAACTGGTGGCGTTTTGCCGCTAAATCATCCACAGGTTTTTGCATGGCAGTTCGAATTCATAATAACAGGCAGAGTTCGATCCCTAACTCCGGGAGTCAATCCTTTCCAGATATTCTTTCAGGCAAGTCCCTGTCGAGGTATCCGAATCAACCAGCGTCGAAGGCACTCCCGCAAAGATTAAATTACCTCCATCGCCACCTCCTCCGGGTCCCATTTCCAAAACATGATCAGCCAAGCGAATGACATCCAGCTGATGCTCGACAACGACAATTGTGTTCCCCGCGTCCCGAAGCTTGAAAAGCAAATCCATAAGCCTCTGAACATCGACCCAATGAAGCCCCGTGGTCGGTTCGTCGAGAAGGTAAAGAACGCCACCTTCCTGGCGACGACTGAGCTCCAAGGACAACTTCAGCCTCTGCGCCTCCCCTCCGGAAAGCGTGTTTGCTGATTGACCGAGACATAAATAACCTAAGCCGACCGCATCGAGCGTCTCTAATTTCGATGCGATAGTCGGCTGCTTCGTAAAAAGATCTTTTGCCTCCGAAACCGTCATATCCAAAACCTCGGCGACGTTGTAACCCCGAAAGCGGACTTCCAAGGTTTCTCGGTTGTAACGCTTCCCGTGACAGCTTTCGCACTCCACGAACACATCGGCCAAAAATTGCATATCCAACTTGACCGAACCATCGCCCTTGCAACGCTCGCAACGACCGCCCGCGACGTTGAAACTGAAGCGCCCAGGTCCGTATCCGCGAATTCGGCTGAGCGGGCATTGTGCAAACAGTTTTCGGAGCCCATCGAAAAGCTTCACGTAGGTAGCGGGATTGGAACGAGGACTGCGGCCGATTGGAGACTGGTCAACACGCACCACTTTCTGAAATTGCTCCAAGCCTTCCAATC
The DNA here is from genome assembly GCA_014382645.1 of Verrucomicrobiota bacterium. Taxonomy (GTDB): domain Bacteria; phylum Verrucomicrobiota; class Verrucomicrobiia; order Opitutales; family Seribacteraceae. The sequence goes on from JACNJI010000239.1 coordinate 1,971, forward strand.
CGGTGTGGGCTCCGGGGATTTGCTTGGCTCGATGGAGCCGAAAGGCGGCCGCCTTCGCCAAAACCTCGTTGACCAATGTGCTCTTGCCCGATCCCGACACCCCGCAGACAACAGTGAGCAAACCGACGGGAAAAACCGCATCGACCTCGCGAAGATTGTTAGCGGTCGCTCCTCGAATAATCAATTGCCCCCTGCCGGGTTCCTTTGACTTGGCATCCTTTTCCACACGGTCGGCACCGGTCAAGAAAGGACCGGTACGACTTTCATCAGAAGACAGGCATTGTTGCACCGAACCGGCGAATACAATATGACCGCCCTCAGCCCCGGCCCCGGGGCCAACCTCGACCAGATGATCCGCCGACAGCAAAGTATCGGCATCATGCTCCACCACGACAACGGTGTTGCCCCGATCCCGCAAACCGAGCAGGACGTTGAGCAAACGACGGTGATCCGCCGGATGCAAGCCGACGCTGGGTTCATCGAGAGCGTAGGTAACGCCGACCAACCCCATGCCCAACTGCGTCGCCAGGCGAGCCCGTTGGGCCTCGCCTCCGCTCAGAGCATAGTCTCCTTACATGAGGGTCTGGATCGGATAACCACTCTTTTAA
>JACNJI010000007.1 GCA_014382645.1 Verrucomicrobiota bacterium
TTCGCTTATGCAGACTGTATTGGCGGAAGGGGCTCCCGAAACCTATGTCTTGCTTTCCGAAATGCTGGATGGCGGGATTACTGCTTCGTTGAACGACTCCCACAAGTTTCGCGTAATACTTAAGCGACCCGAGGCTGGCCCCCCTCCCAACGTCAAGCAAGTCCGCCTGCAGATAAGGTTGGACGATTTTCAAGACCTAGAGAAACGGGCAAACCTACCCGGCCTGGGAGAAGTAATCGTAAAACGCACCTTGCGAATAGGCTTGGTTGGCAGTCTCTACGATTTGCACACGGGCGAACTGCTCGCTTCCGCCGCCATTCGGTTGGCCGAGACGGAAACTACCGTCGAGGATGTCGTACGCCCTGTAAAGGGACAGAAGAACCGTGAGTTGCTCACGAAATTATCGGATGAGGCGGCCCGTCAACTGGTGTGCCGTACTCTTGATTGCCTGTCTCCACCTCGTGTAATTGCCATAACCGGCAAACAAATCACCTTCAATCGTGGACAAGATTTCGGATACCCCGTCGGTGAACTTGTGGATGTGTTTGCCTTGGGCGAGGATTTGAAGGATCCCGAAACGGGAGCGTCTCTTGGGCGGGAGGAAGTCCTCGTGGGCACGGCTCGAGTTCGACGCGTGAACCATCGAGTGAGTTCGGCCCTTGTCTTGGAGGATCACGGAATAGAAAAGATGTGCGTGATTCGGCCCACAAACGTAAAGCTTTCCGATTTCATAGATTAGTGTGGGCTGCCTCGGCCGTAATTGGATTCCCTGTCGATCGGGCTATGCCGTTCTAGTGGGCTTAGTTGTTCTTTCGGGATGCGTCACCAATCATTACGACCGCACCGAGGAGTTCCGGTTCTCTTGGAAGGTGGGAGATGTTCAAGGAGCGGCCGAGCAAGCGTCTGAGCTGGCGAAGAAGGGGCCGAAGCGAGATCGTCTTTTGTACCTGTTGGAAGAAGGGTCGGCTCGTCGGGCGGCAGGTGACGCAGCGGGTAGTCGGTTGGCTTTTTCTGCCGCCGAGGAGAATTACAAACGATGGTTCGGTGCCCATCACAAGACTCCATTCAGACTATCCGAGCAGTTTGCCTCGGTCGTGGGGTCCGCCGAGTGGAAACCCTACAAGACAAGAATTTACGAGCGTGTGATGATGTGGCTTTACCAAGCCCTCAACTACATGGAAGCTGGGGACGCAGGTCGCACGAGGGCGGAAATCTTCAAAACTCGCCAAGCCATTTCCGATGCCAAGCTGCTCTGGAAGGAAGAGCTTGAAGAAGCTCGTGAGCAAATGAAGAAAAAAGGGATCGATCTGGACAAGACTGTTGGTGATCCCCGAGCAAAATCGAAATCAGATCAAATTCTTGCGGACGCAAGATCTATGGTTCCCGCCAATCTTCCTGATTACGTAAACCCTGCCGCTCTTTTTCTCGAGGCTCTTTACTTTCTTCGAACGGGAAGCACCGCTTCGGATTTTGAGAAGGCGGAGTTTTCCCTTCGAGAATTGCTTGTCATCCATCCCGACAACCCTTGGCTAACAGAGGACTTTCGGCAGGCAGCCCGTCAGTTAGTGGATCCCGAACCTGCAACCTACTTGTTTTTAGAGACGGGGAGAGCGGCTCGGCGGTCCGAGTTTCGACTGGAGTATCCCTTGTCGGTAACGGAAGTCTTACCTCCGCAAGTGGCTCTACTATTGATGGATCCCACTTCGCGTATCCCTTACTTGGGCGTGGCATTGCCGCGATTACGAGCCAATCCCTCACACTTGGAAGGATTACAGGTGGAGGCGGATGGCATGGAGAACGTTCGCACCCGACCACTGGCCGATCTCGATGCCATCATTGCCAAGGAGTTCGACAAAACCTATCCGGTGGAACTTGCCAAGGCTATTGCGGGTGCATTAACCAAGGCAGGCATTCAGCATGCCGTGACTGATTCCGTGCGCGAAAAGGATGAGACTACGCGTGTCGCCACCGGCATAGGGATAGGCATGCTGGCCCACGTTACGACCAAGGCGGATTTGCGAGCATGGTCCACTTTGCCCAAAAAGGTTCTCTTCTGTAAGTTTCCCACTCCGGCCAAGAAAAGGTTGACCCTAAGGGGTGTGGGGAGGAATCTTGTAGCTGAAGTGGAATTACCTGAGGGACAAACCAACGTGGTGTGGGTGAGGAGCGTTACGCCCGCCACTCCCTTGCGTATCGTTGCTAACTTTACCTTGGAGCCAGATTCATGAAAAAAATCCATTCTGTGTTATCATTATCGAGTGCGCTTGTGTTCGCCGTCTTTTGGTCGGGTTGCAACAACCCCGTCATCAGCGCCGGCAAGAACGATCCCAACGACAAAAGCAATCAACCTGACCTCAAGCGTGTGGAGATGGGCGGTTCGCTTGCGCGAGATCTCGAGATTGCCAGCATCAACCAAACGACCGTCAATGAGGACCTCCTGAAAATTCAGGCCAACGTTCGTAACCTGAAAGGTGCTGACTGTCGCATTAATTACAAGATCGAGTGGCTGAACGCCGACGGCATAGTAATCAACGATTCTTCCGCCGTCTGGCTACAACTTCGCATTCGGGGAGGTGA
>JACNJI010000197.1 GCA_014382645.1 Verrucomicrobiota bacterium
TCAGTTGCAGAATCCTTTCGACATCCTGTACTTGCCGTGCGTTCTCGATCATCTTTGGATGATTCGAAAGGTATTTTTGTCCATAAAGCTTATGTGTTTGTTCCAGATCGAAAAGTCTGGTCTGGAGGGCAGGCACATTTCCAAAACTTTGTATGGCATCAATTTTAAAGTAATCCTTGATGGCATCAATGTTTGCATTCACATCTTGAGCAGTCCCGTCATTTTTGGCACGAGAGCTAATACTGGCCTGTATTTGAATGATTTGACGAAGGAGTGAATTTATTCGTACTTTCTCCACTTTAGCCTTAGTGATTTCCGAATGATAGCTACTTTTTCGAGACGCATTATCCAATCTTTCGTCCTCAACGAATGGCAGCTCTTTCTCTCCTTTGTATTTGGTCATTTCTCCAAGAATGTGGGATTCCCGAGATTGACTTGTGGCCAAAAGACTTTCAAGAATTTCGCGAGCAGTTTCCACTACTGCGCCAGCTTCGTGCGTGTGAGATTTTTCGTATTCTTGTTGAACTAGATCTGCAACGAGTTGTACGGATTGAGAACTGCGGCCAGTTGCCGTTATGGTGAAGACAGGTCTTCCCTCACCGCCTACCTTAACGTAATAGCTTACAGTTGATGCGATATCCGGCAACTGCTCATCATCATAGACATATGGTGCAAGCATAGTGCTTTTGTAAGAACTGTTGTCTTTAACGCGTTCGAGAACGCGAACTCTCAACTCTTGACCGTTAAGCCCTTCGGTATGCTTGCGAACCAGATCCACCAATTGATTAGCTTGTTCGACGGGCTGTAGGTTCAAAATGGCTGGCGGAGGGACGAGACGAAAAGAAGAGGAAGATTGGTAGATACTTGGCTGTTGATATTCTTTGTAAACAAAACCCAAAGCAATGGGAAGTGAGAGTGCCATGGAAAGCAACCAACGATCACGTATAATCAGAACATAATCGAAGATACCCCTGAACCTACCCCGAGAAGCTGAGTGTACAATTTCCTGAGACGGATCAGGGTTGGGGTAGGAGTCCATTTTAATCTATTAAGGAAGAGCGATGATGAAATGAAGATTACACTAAACGTTCTTTTACAAAAATCTGATCACCGGGATAAATCATGAAGGTTTTGTACTCTCCCTCCTCAGCTGATCCGCTGCTGAGAGCTTCGACATTAACTTCGTAAGTCATGGAGTTTTTGATTTTTCCCGACTCATCGTAAAAGGTGCGGGTAACCCTTACTTTTGTCTTGTTGGCTATATCGTTGAATCCACCTGCTCGTGCAATAACTTGAACTAAGTTCATCGCTTCGGCTTCAGGAGGAAAGGTATAGGGACCTTGTTTGTTGACTGAACCCGAAAGGAAAACGAAACGTTCCACATACTTTGATATGGTAACGGACACTTGGGGGTCCCTGAAGATCAATTGTCTCCGATACTCTTGGGCAATATATGTTTCCGCTTGCTTCGTGTTCATTTTAGCCAAGAGTAATTCTCCAATGTAAGCCAAGCGTACGCTTTCATCATTGTTGATCGTTGCTTCGATATTACAATCGACTTCTCCGAGCACCGATACTTTAATGCGATCTCCAGATCTTAGTTTGTATCCAGTCGGATCACGAAGAATGGAGGGATCGTCGTTGCGGGCAGATAATAGCGAGACGGCTAAAACCAAAACCAAGCACAAAGGTAAGCAGAGGGCAACTCTCACAACTAAGCTATTATCTCAAAATCGGCCGTTCAGGTCAACTCGTACTAGGTGCCGTCCATAAGATTCGGAATCGCGGGCAAGATGTGAAAAGCTGTACCCGCCACTGGTGGTGAAATGCGTACTGAGAGTTTTAGTCACGGTGGTTCCAAAGCCAATGTTGTCGAGAGAATTCGAACTGCGTGTAGTGGCAGCACCTCCTGATGCATAGGTGTAATCGGTCGTCCCATAGGATATGTACGCGCTTCCCGAAACATCGTCGGTGAATCGATGGTTTAAGGAAAGTCGACCTGTAGTATTTAGCATCGTATAACCTTGAGCCGAAGGTGAGAACCCTCTGTTCAAATCAAAACCCATGGAAGTCTTGCGGTTTAAACTCCATTGCAATCCTGAACCAAGCGAAAGGGTGCCTTGTCCGGAAACACTGGCATTATCATAGACTTGCCGAACATAACCGATGTTGGCGTCGCCCGATAGCTTCTGGGATAATTCACCTTGAGCACCAAAACTCACTCCGTGAGTAGCCCCATCAGTTAGGCTGGATCCCCCGCCGCCAGACATATCCTTAGACCGCGAAAAGTTGTATTCAGTGAAGAAATCGAGTTTTTCAGAATAAATATAAAAAGCTCTGGCGTAGATTGGAATTGTGGCAAGATCGCCGTAGGCGGAATTCGTTTGTCCTCCAGTTGCCCAATCTTGATAATTCCGGTAGGAGTATGAGGTTCCAGCTCCCAAACCAAACTTTGAACTGTGGTTGTACCTTACGTTTGCGGCAACCAGAAAGTAAGAGTAACTCACGAGATCCTGCTCCAGAACACTGGTGTCCACCTTCTGACCGAGGTCGAAATTCATATCGAAGCGAATCTTTGCATTATTTGAAATCCGCTTCTTCAAGGATTCATCAAAGTCGATATTGAAAGTGCTGGTCGGCTGAACATAACTTTTTTTGTCGTTCTTTACAAACTGGGTAATTTGGACGCCCGCCGACCCACTAAAAGTAAACCAGCGTAATTTCTTTGTGTAGTGGATAGTGGGAGTAAATTTCAGTATCAAGTCGTCTTCGCTTTCAATTTCATCGACAGCGACTCCAGGCGTTCCAGATGCTCTAACCGCCTGCAGCGATTGGGAAGAAATGCCAAACACGCGAGAATCGTATTCCGCCGAGAGCGACGCACTCAGGTCGAATCGACCCAAAGCGTTCTCTGTCAGAGCGAACGTCTTGTTAGCAAGAACAATGCTTACACAAAACAAACAAAGAAATAATTCTTTGTTAACTTCGAAAAAACGGGCAGGAATTTTCACGGGAGAATTAAGAATGGGCATAAAATAAACTTTAATTAGAATTTTGACTACCTATTGTAGCACGGCAACTCTAAAATCGAAGGGTTGCCCAGACCAACCTTTCAATATTTAGATGGCTTTGACGAATATGAGGTACGCATGAACCCAATCTTAGTGGATTGAGAACACACGAAGTTTTTCTTTTTGGGCAAACGACTGTTTTGGTTGTTGTCATTTCCTGGGCGAAAGCAGGTCACTTGTCGCCATGGGCAGAATGGTTTACCGCGGCAACTGTCTTGGGTGGACTTTTGGGAGTACTGTTGCTGAGGAAGGGAGATAGTCTGCCGTTTGCTTTCCCGTGGAAACCGATGATTCCATTTGCCCTTTTCGTGGCGCTTGCAGGTGCAAGCATGCTCAACCCTTCTCACAATCCTCCAAGCCAAATCCCATTGGATTTGGAACGATTCGAAGATGCGGCTCTTCGAGCTCCCGCCTTGGTTCCCTTTGTCGGAGACGAGTTTCGTGACGTGCAAAGGAGATCCGTAGTAGATTCAGGACAAGCCATTGCTTTATTTTACAGGTTCCGCCGCGACTTTCAGGATAAATTCGATCGTTTCGACTCTCCTTTTGAGCCATTTATCGAGGATTACGAAAGCAAACTCAAGAGGACCTATACGGCATGGCTTCCTAGTTGCGTGACTGCCGATGCCTCAATTTGGAAAAGGTGCTATCCTATAGCAATTCTTGCTCTTCAAGCGATCATTCTGTGGCGATTCATGGAAAGCCGGCGGCTTATTCGGAAATTGCTTTTAATGATTGTTTTGAACGGTGCCCTTCTTGCGATAGCAGGGACTTTTCAAAAACTATCCTACGTGCCCGGTGATAGGGTAAAAGAAATATGGGGTTTGTGGGATGCGCCCGAACCTAGATATTTCTTCAGCAGTTTCACCTACAAGAATCATTGGTCAGCTTTTGCCCTACTCTGCCTGGGGGGTGCATTAAGCTTGGCATGGCGAGAGATCAGCCGGAAAGGAATACTGGCTTGGCGGGAACCAAAGGCTGGCGTTTGCTTGGTCGCGGCACTTTTTTTTGGAATTACTATTCCCCTATCGGGTTCGCGATCGGGTACTTTTTTACTCATAATTTTTCTTATACTTCTTGCATTAGTCCTTGGATGGTCCGTGACAAGATATTTTGATACTTTCATTAAAAGATGCGCGGCATTCGGGGGTACAGTGTTTGCATGTTCTCTAACATTGGGAATTCTGGTGTGGTTTGGGTTTAATCTTGATCGTGAAACCAAATCAGAGGCGATCGGCAATACCTTGCAGCAATGGGAGAATTATCAAAAAGGTTCGCCGCCCATGCGCTATTATCTATGGAAAGACACTTTTGAAATGTTTCTCGACAAACCTGTATTCGGCCATGGATTAGGTTCCTTTCGAGCCCTTCATCCTCTCTATCAATCGGCGGAATATAAGAAAGAAAGAGAATATGGGCTGGCATCCGCTCATCGTAAACTAAAACCTCTCACTGAACACAGTCACAACGACTGGCTTCAATACTTAGCCGAAATAGGTGTCGTAGGAGTTGTCCTACTTCTACTGGTGCCGACACTTGGGATTTGGCAAAATAGAAAAAGTGTGTTCTCGACTGCACCTGACTGGGCATTGGTGGGGTGCATACTTTTTGCGATCTACTCTTTCGTCGATTTTCCGACCCGGACGCCCGCTTGCCTGCTACTCCTTTCGCTGACACTATCATTAGCACTCAAGCACGCCAGCCTCGAAAAAGAAAGGCGAGCAAGGCAACGGCACTGAAAGACCGAACGGAAAAGTTGTTTGACGTCTTGATTGTCGAGGCAATAAATGTCATATTGAACAACAGCGTCCGATACTGATTAAATTTAGTGAACAGATGCCCTTGATGCCGCAACAATTCAACAACTTCAACAATTTGTTCCGCTTGATAGCGGGAGGATTGACTGTTGGTTGGTCAATCCTCTCAGTAGGAGCAAGACCCATTGACAAGACCCTGATTGAAAGTGCCATCCTAATCAATCATGAGGAACTCACGAATCCTGGTTCAGTACGCACATCTTCTCGATTTCGCCGTTCGACCATACCGAGTGCCGATGTTAATTCGACGCTCTCGGCTAGTTCTTGGCCAGATGTTCCTTCAAGTTTAACTGGTACGATGAAGGGGCTCTTCGCTGGGGCCGGCAGTAACACTAACGATGAGATTAAGGAGGGTGTTCGTCTCGCTTTGGAATACATTCGAGACAAGAGAGATAGCCTCGGGCTCGATGTCGACCAAATCGGTAAAGCTACCCAAGCTCTCGTACAAGCGGCACTAGAGGCATCCGTTGATCGTTCCCTCAGTCTTGAGCCAGGCAGTCCGGAATGGAATGCATTTGGCGTTGGATTTGGTACGGTGGCATCCGCCGATCATGAGCTTTACAGGGATTACTTACAACGCCTTGATCCCGCAGATGCAAATGGTTGGACTCAGTCGTTTGAAAACTCCTCTCCCGCAGAGAAGGCCACAACGGTCAAGGCATTTCTCCAAATCGCACCCGAAGGTCTTGCTCAAACACTCCTCCCATCAGTGGTAATTGAAGCCTTCATTCCAGAAGCGTCTAGGGCTTGGCGGGTAAGTGCTCCTGACTTAGTCAAAAGTTTGTCCGAGGGCATGGCCCGCGGAATCATCGGCGCCAATTTGAACTCCACAGGTTCAGTGTCGGATGCCCCACCAGATCGCGAGCAGTTGATGCGGTTCGTCGCTGAGGGAACTATTACTGCCATTTTGGAAGAAATTAATAACAAAACCATCGATGAAGCGGATTTCGGCTTTTACCCGGGTATCAACGCACTCGACCCAAGCACAACTACGAGCGATGACATAATGATGCGAGGCGGTCATCCATCAGACCCCCCTCACTTTCATCCCGACAAAACTCGTATCCTCGAATACGCCGCCAATGGTCTAGCCTACGGTGCACTTGCGGCATCGAAGGACAGCGGTAATATTTTGTCTGTTAATGTTCCCGCATTGGCTGAGGCGATCGGTTCAGGAGCGGCCAAGGCGGCCGTAGAATTTATGGCAGGTCTCCCTAGCGGACCAGATGCAAACTCTAGTCACCACATTTTTACATACGAAGTCGTTAAGTCCATAGCTTCCGGAGCGTCATTGGGCTCGATTATGGTTTCGAGTTCGCACAAGCCTTGGAAAATTGATAAACTGCCAGAACGCGTTGCAGAGAAAGTTTCATATGGAGTAGCTTCTGCAGCCATAGAGAGCAACTTGCTCAAACAATGGCCAAACGATAAAAAGGCCGATATTGCGCTTCTCGGCGAAGCGGCAGCTTTCGGGTCTTCAATGGGTGCTCAATTCGCAACCGTCTTTGACCCAGTTGCAGATAATTACTCTGCCTGGGACTATGAATACTATGGGAAGAAGGTGTCGTATGATCGTATTGCCTTAGCCGAGGCGTCTTCTAAAGGTTCCGCCCAAGGCGCAATCGCTAAGGCCGCGGATTCCAATGGCACCGCATCCTCTCGTCAAGAAATCCTTAATCTCGCCAGAGGCACCGCAATGGGTTCGGTATTAAGTAATGTTGCCATGGCGATATATTATGAAACAGATTTGCAGAGCGTTATCACGGCCAGCTCCAAAGGTTCTGCCTATGGAAGTGTAACGGCAGATAACCTTTACAAAATAGAAAAACCACAAGGTCAAACTGAAGAATTTGAGGTTGAACTCGCTCGTGCTTCAGCTAACGGGGCAACGACTGGTGCTCTCTTTGAAGTGGTAAGCCTTCTTGATGCAAAACCAGACATACGACGGACTGACATAGATTCAGTAAATGCGGTCAAATCCGCCACGTACGGATCTACCCTAGGTGCTATTCTTGGAGGAGACAAGGCGGGTCAGGATTCTGTAGCTATCAAACAAGCTGTAGAACAAGGGTCAACAGAAGGGAGCTTAGATGGTGTTGCATTAGCTCTGGGGTATGATGCAAATGATGTTGGGAAAGCAAACGTAAGATCGATGGACTCTTTAAAGAAAGCAGTTGGCCTTGGAAGCACGCAAGCGGCGACTAAGGCTGCCGCGGAAATGGCTACAAAAACAATAAAAGCAAGTGCTTCAGATATGTTGCTGTTGATGCAAAAGTACAATATAAGTCCAGGCACCACCAACCCTGGTTTTGTATTTCCCAATTCCAATAAGAAGGGCGAAGAAGACTTTCTTTTCGAAGAGAAGTTCCCCGTAGCTTCCCCTATTTGATTCTTAGGCTTATAAAAGCTTATCTCATTATCATCGGAAATGCCGTTTTCTGAGTTCACTCATCTGGACAAAAGCTCTTCGCCCCAAATGGTGGATGTTGGGTGTAAGGTGAGCACGGAGAGAAGAGCTCTTGCACGGACAATTATAGAGCTTCCGCAGGAAGTTGCCGAAGCACTGGATTGCGTAGGTATGCGATCCTCAAAAGGTTCAATTTTTGATGTCGCGGTCATCGCGGGGACACAGGCTGCCAAGAAAACTGCTGACCTGATTCCTCTCTGTCACCTCATCCCGTTAGACTCAGTGAATATCAAGCTTTGTCGTAAGGGAGCCCGAAGGATTATCGTAGAGTGTCGAGTAAAGGCGACTCACAAGACGGGCGTGGAGATGGAAGCTTTGGTGGGATGCTCTGTTGCGGCACTAACGGTTTACGACATGTGCAAAGCCCTTTCACATGAAATCGTAATTGGAGAGACCAAACTGATCGAGAAAACGGGCGGCAAAAGCAAATACTGTTCCGAAGAGACAAAGGCATGAGCTTTCCCCCTCCCCCACACGGACTGCTTCTTGCGGGTGGATGTAGTAGCAGGATGGGAAAGGATAAATCTTCCATTAGGTACGCAGGCACCACACAACCCGAACTTGCTGCTGAATTGCTTCGGTCTCGTTGCGCGGAAATTTTTCTTTCTTTGCGAAAAGGGCAAAACAATGCGACCGGCTTGGACAATTTAAATGTCGTTCATGACCGTTGGGAAAGTGCCGGTCCACTGATCGGTATCCTTTCCGCCATGACAGAACATCCGGAGGCAGCTTGGCTCGTAATCGCCTGTGATCTTCCCTTCCTTGACGGAATAACTCTCGACAATTTGTTAGCCCAACGCGATCCGACTAAGATGGCGACAGCTTATAGGAGTTCATATGACGGGAAACCAGAACCCCTTTGCACCATCTATGAAGCTCATGCACGCCTTGTTCTGGAGGATTTCTTTGCCAACGATATCCGCTGCCCTCGCAAAATCCTTATGCAGACCGAACCTCTTTTACTAGATCCTGTAAACCCTAGAGCTCTGGACAATGTTAACACGCCCGAGGACTACGAGGAAGCCGTTCACACCTTCTCCCGGCGATGAGCCCTCCCGAACCTCTAGTTCGACAAGTCCGCCTCCGATATTTTGCTATCTTGAGAGAGCATGCGGGCATTAGTTGCGAGGAACGAGAAACCACCTCCACTACCGTTGAAGAGTTGTATGGTGAAATCAAGGAGGAGAAGGGTTTTGATTTAGAAAAGGAATTCATTCGCGTTGCCTGTAACGGGGACTTCGTAGACTTGGACTGCTCTTTGGCGGACGGTGATGAAATCGTCTTTATCCCCCCCGTGGCCGGAGGCTGACATTTCCCGTCATATACAAATTTAAGATGTTATTCGATCTCTCTTCCACACCCATAGCAGTTGACTTTCTTCGTCAAGGGATGATGAGCCAAGACTGCGGAGGATTTGTTGCTTTCGAAGGCTGGGTACGTGATTACAATGAAGGAAAAGCAGTTCTTCGGCTAGAATACGAAGCGTATGCTGAACTTGCTATTCTAGAAGGTCGTCGGATTATTCATGAAGCCCTCGATCAATTTCCCATTAAGGATGTTCGCTCTGTACATAGGGTAGGATTGTTGGATCTCAAAGAAGTCGCAGTTTGGGTTGGAGTTTCAGCCATTCATCGCGGGGAAGCGTTCGACGCTTGTCGTTATGTTATCGACGAAATCAAGAGCCGTGTCCCCATCTGGAAAAAGGAATTTTTTGCTGATGGTACTACGGCTTGGACTCGGTGCCAAAATTGTGCAGGTGACATTGGCAATAAGTAATGAGAAGCCTTGGTCGCTCTATTTCATTCGCCTTCTGGCTAGCAGCAGTCAAGATAGCCAATTTCAACGGCATTCACCGAGATAGTTTTCACTGGTTTCTCAACGAGTGCTAATGGTCATTTAATGAAGGCAAACTATCAATCGATTTACATTCACTTTAGATAGTTGCAATTTAGTCTTAGCGAGAACAGCTCCTAATCTAGAATAATTCGGCGATTGGCTGGTTGTTCGACATTGCGAGGATTTCGTCGGGGAGACCGTCAACTAGGCGAAGTTGGCCAAGATCGAAGAGGTGGTGGAGAATGGTAGCTGTTAGGTTTTCCGGGCCGTAAGGTCTGCTGGCTGGTTTTGATGCAGTGGCATCGGATTCTCCTATGACTTGCCCCATGTTTAATCCGCCGCCGGCAACGAGAAGTGAGGTCATATCTCCGTAGTGATCCCGTCCACCGTTATTATTCAGTTTAGGGGATCGTCCCATTTCGCCAGTGACAAGAAGCAGAACATCGTCGGAAAGACCTCGATCGTGAATATCCTGTACGAAAGCGGATACGGCATGGTCGACTTGGTTTCCCATTGGGTATATGCCCGTCATGCCTTTGGGGCTGTTGTTGTTGGCATGATAATCCCAACCGCAGTCGGAGACGGTCACGAATGCACAACCTGTTTCACAGAGGCGGCGAGCCATAAGCATTTGCAGTCCGAGCAAATTGGTGGCTCGTCGCATATCACCCCATCGCTGTAGCTCACGGGCATCAAAAAGCGGTCTGGTATCGTATCTCTCCAAGGTTTTTGGATCTTCTTTAGAAAGATCGAATGCAGAGCCAACTCCTTTTGTAATAACATCAAAGGCTTGTTGGCTAAAGTGATCAGCACTTTCGAGGGATCCGTCGGCATCGATGTTCCGTTTAATTGAATCTAGGCCACCGAGAAGGCTTTTTCGATCGGAAAGTCGTTCAGGAGCTATACTCAACTCCATATTTTCCTTAGCCGTACCACCACCTGCTGGATTAAAGGCGGAATAGGTGGACCCAAGGCTACCTGGATCCGTCAAGGAGGGAAGAGCCGAGGTCTCGAAATTGCTCCCTAGATGTATGCCGTCTTGCACGGCTTCCGGCAGAACCAATACGTTGTTTGGCATGCCGGTTCGTACATCATTAGTACCAAGGATTCTGGCGCAAACGGCACTGGTGGCAGCTTTCAATTCGTTCCCGCCGCTGGTTACCGAAAGATAGGTGTGTCCTCCATTGCGAGACTGATAAGAACGAACAACGGCAAGTTTGTCTGTCATCTTGGCCAGTTTTGGAAAGGTGGAACCAAAGGTGACGCCAGGAATATTTGTGGGAATCTCACCTGTAATGCTTCTGTACTCATCTGGAGCGGTCATCTTAGGATCGAAAAACTCGATGTGAGGTGGACCACCCTGCAGAAAAAGCAGTACCACGGACTTGTTCCTCAAAGGCTTGCCGGCAGCGAGTCCAGCGGCCTTCGCCTGTAGCAAGCCAGACAAGGTAAGACCTCCGATACCTAATGCTCCCGCCTTTAGAAATTCTCTCCGACCAAAACCTTCGCAGGTTTGATTTGGCAATTTGTCGAGTATGGTCAGCATATATTATCCTCTTCTAGGAATTACTTAAAATTTGCATAGCCCTTCAAGGTAAATGGTTCAACGAATATCTAAGTACTCGCATGTTTTTTTATAAGAAGGTTTAATTCATTTACATGCCTTTTTGTTTTCAAAAAAGAGTGTTTTGGCTCACGGAAAAGTTTGCTTAGATAAGGCAGACAGTATTCCTAAGAGTGATCTCATGCAAAGGTTGGTCTTTAATGTATTGCTAATTGTACACTGCCTCGTCCAGTCGGAGTCTAGTGCAATGGCGAAAGTGACGTTCAACCGTGATGTTAGGCCGATTCTTTCGGAAAATTGCTTTGAATGTCACGGTCCTGACGCCAATGCTCGCAAGGCTAAGCTTAGACTTGATGACAGCTCCTCCACCGAGGAACGAGGCGGCATGCGGGCGGTTGTCCCTGGAAACCCCAATACGAGTGAATTGATTGCCCGGATTTTTATTACTGATCCCGACGAGGTGATGCCTCCTCCGGAAACAAAGCGTTTTCTGACAAAGGAACAGAAGGAGACCCTGAGGCAATGGATTGCAGATGGAGCCGAGTTCGAGCCGCATTGGGCTTACAAGCCGCCGATGCGGCCGAAATTGCCTGAAGTAACAGACAAAACTTGGCCAAGAAACGATATCGATCGCTTCATACTGGCCAAACTTGATGCAGCGGCCCTTCGCCCAACGGAACAAGCCGACCTCCTCACCCTAATTCGCAGATTATCCCTCGATCTTACGGGTCTTCCTCCGACGCCCGAGGAAGCTGATGCCTTTGCCAGGGATTCTTCGCCCAAAGCCTACGAAAAGTTGATCGACCGACTACTAGGTTCCGACGCCTATGGCGAGCACTGGGCTAGACAGTGGTTGGATCTCGCCCGCTACGCCGATAGCGCCGGATACGCAGATGACCAACCTCGTACCATATGGGGCTACAGGGATTGGGTGATTCGCGCCTTCAACCGCAACATGCCCTTCGACCAATTCACCATCGAACAGTTAGCGGGAGACATGCTTCCAAATCCAACAGACGATCAATTGATTGCCACGGCTTTCAACCGCAACACCCAGACCAACAACGAAGGAGGCACCAATGATGAGGAATTTCGGAATGTTGCGATTGTGGACCGCGTCAACACCACCATGACCACGTGGATGGGTACGACCATCGCCTGTGCCCAGTGCCACGACCACAAGTACGATCCCATTTCTCAGGAAGAGTACTTTCAATTTTTCGCTATCCTGAACAACACCGCCGACGCCGACCGCCGTGACGAGAGTCCCACCCACAAAGCGTTTTCGGCGGATCAAGAAAAGCTCATGGAAGAACAAAATTTCAAGATTGCCGAACTGGAGAAGAAGATAGCCACCCTCAAGCTGCGTATCCCCGAAGATTTCCTTGCATGGCAGAAAAGCTTCTCACTTCCCCTGCAGAAAACCGAGATGGAATATATCTCCAAAAGTAAAGACAGCATCGACGTCATCGTACCGGCAACACCTTTGACGGGCATTCAGTTACCCAATGTCACAAAGGTGGATTTTCAACTTTACCCGAAAGCAGGAGAAGTCGGCAAGATGGGTCGGTTTCTTAGAGTGACTAATTTAACCAAAGGAGGATACCTGCATTTGGCAGAGGTGCAAGTCTTCGCAGGTAAGGAAAACCTTGCCCTTAAAGGAAAGGCCACCCAGATCAGCACTGGCTTCGATGGCCCTGCCAAGTACGGCAACGACGGAAATGTCGACGGAAATTATTTAAACAAAAGCGTTTTTCATACAGACCAAGCCGACAACCCTTGGTGGGAATTGGACTTGGGCAAGGACAGTCACATCGACAAGGTGGCGATATG
>JACNJI010000238.1 GCA_014382645.1 Verrucomicrobiota bacterium
AAGAAAAGCGAATTCGTTTGAATTGAATAGGGCCAGGCAAACGATGGGCAGGCCTCTATCTTCAGCCACTTGCAAGCAATCCTTCAGCTCGACCGCAGTCGGTTGTCGTGAGAGCAGGAGCTCGAAGCATCGGCGAACCGCACCAGCAGAACCTTCCTGGCCGGCTTCTCTCTCGGCTCTTTCCGCAAGCAAGACGACCTGATTGACGACAAAGTCGCTGTTCATCAAATTAAGAGCCTGCAATGGCGTAGTAGAAATGGGTCGCTTGGCCCGCACCTGACCGCAATCGGGAAAATCAAAGGCCGTAAAGATGCGATCGTCCACGCGCCTCATGCGTTCCTGATAGATCATCCGACGCCAGGTTTCCGGACCATGATTATTGACCACCTCCCACTGGGCGTAGGTTTTCTTAACGTTGTGTATGCGATAGCTACGTCCGCCCAGCTTCCGCCCAAGCTTGCCTGAAGCCAAGAGTATGCCGTCGCGAATGACCTCGGCTTCTACGCGTCGGGGAGGAAAGCGCCAAAGCAGGGAAGAGGTGGCATCCTTTTTCATCCCCTGCTCCGTTGGTTGGCTAGATCTACGGAAAGCATCGGAGGTAACGAGCAGGCGTATGAATTCCTTCATGGACCAGGCAGTACCTCCGGATCGCCCGGGCTTTGTGAACTCGGCCGCGATCCAGTCCAGCAACTCAGGATGACTAGGGGGGGAACCCGCTCGTCCAAAATCCCCTCCCGTAACCACCAATCCCGCACCGAAGACATGTTGCCATATACGGTTGGCCATAACGCGAGCCGTGAGCGGATTGGATGTGTCGGTGACCCAGTCGGCAAAACGCGACCGACGGGCGAGGCCACTGGCGTCATTGCCAACGCCTAGCACGCCGGCCAGAATCTTAGGTGCTCCCGGCAGCACGACGTCACGGGGGTTCTCAGGGCTGCCTCGATGGAAAACATGCGTGACCACCGGCTTGATGAAACTACCGACGAAACTGGGACGAGGGCCATTCTCGGCAAGCTCGTAAGTAAGATGGGAAATTTCCAGAACGGCATCCGACAAGTCTTTGTTTTGCTGCACCGCCTTCTTTATCTTTACAGTCGACGCAATCTCCTGCCAGGACCCGTCGGGTAGCTGGGCCTCCACTACGTAATCTTGAAAGTTGAACTTGTTCTTTTGCTCGAGGTAGTCGGTCTCGTAATAGTATTCGCGGTTGGTGCTGATGCGAAGGCGACCGACTTGTACGGGGTTCGCGAAAGTAACTTCAAGCCAAGGCTGTTTCTTTGCCTGTTTGTTGTAGCTAGCCCGCCAACGTTGCGTCCCGTATTTTCCGTCAATCACACGTGCAACTGGAAAGCGATTGCCTTGTTGGGAAAACCTCGGATCCGTTCGGACCTTCGTACCCCGGGAGCTGCGAGCCAAGTTGAGGTCCTCACTTGGCTTGCCAAAAACTTCCAGTTCGTCGAGACCAATGTAACCGGACTTAAAGGACACGCGAAGGGCCTTGGCCATGATCGGTTTCCAGTGGAGCTCCTTGTAGGCTCCCCAGTCTTCCTCCCAAGTCGATCTCTGTGCTCGAATCTTATAACGGTTTCGCGAAATATCCTTCCATACCTCGCGAGATTTTTCCTTCCGAGGATGATCCCTCGCGAACTCAGGAAACCTGCTCCCGAACTCGATATCCTGGAAAACCGCCGTCATCGAATAATAGTCCTGAATCGAAACCGGGTCGAACTTGTGATTGTGGCAACGAGCACAACCGATGGATACTCCGATCAGGGAAGCTCCAACTGTCTGCATGACCTCATCCATGCGGTCGGCGCGAGCCTGTCGAATGGCCGAGGGTTCCTGCCCGACCGTGGCGGCCGGCACGTGCGGACCCGCCACCAGAAAGCCCAAGGCTTCTCCCGTCCCCAGACCATCACCCGCAAGCTGTTCACGAACAAAGCGATCATAGGGCAGGTCTTCGTTGAAGGCGCGAATCACGTAATCACGATAAACCCAAGTAAGCTTCCGGTAGAGGTTGGATTCCGAACCATTCGTCTCCGCCCATCGTATGACGTCCAGCCAATGCTGAGCCCACCGTTCGCCGAAATGGGGAGAATCGAGCAACTCGTCGACCAGTTCGAAAAAGGCGCGATCATTGCGCTTGGCATAGTCGGCAAGGAATTTTCCCACGCGAGCAGGCTCGGGAGGAAGTCCCGTAAGCACGATGGAGGTTCGTCGAATCAGGGAAAGACCGTCCGCTGGTGGATTCGGCTTGAGGCCTTCCTTCGCCAATCGATCAATGAGAAACGCATCCACCGGATGTTTGGCGCCTTGAGGCACAACGGACCGCTTGACGGGCTGGAAAGACCAATGATCCGTTTTGAGCTCGAATTTAGCATCCATCTGCCCCGGCCAGATGGCACCCTCGGCAATCCACTTCTCCAGCAAGGCAATTTCATTAGAACTCAAAGGGTCCCCTTTCTTGGGCATCCGTTCGTCCGGGTCTTTCAGCTTGATCAACTCGATAAGATGACTCTTTTCAGGACTCCCGGGCACAAGAGCGGGCAACCCGCTATCGCCTCCCCGTAGAAGAACGGGGCGCTGGTCAATCCGAAGACGAGCCTTGGGCTTGTCAGGCCCGTGGCAATCTATGCAGTTCTCCTCAAAAAGTGGTAAGATTTCCTTCTGAAAATCAACTGCGTGAAACAGTTGAAAGGAGAAAGAGAAAATCAGAGTGAAAAAGAAAAAATTATGGATATGCACTTCAAGTAAATGATAATCTGCAGACCGAAGTAGGAGTTAATTAAATACTATTATTAATTTCTTCGACCAAGGCAAAAAAACGAGAAATGAAACTAATTCCAAAAATTATTTTCAATCTCGAGGCCAAGCCAATACATCGGCCTGACATCCGTCACATGACCGGGTTGATCGGTAAGGTCGCCTCGACTGTTGATTCCCTTTGGCATATGTGGGTCATGCTCGCTCGCTCAAAAAGCCCTGAGGAAAAGGCGACCGAGGCGCAACCCTAGTCGGAAGAAAGAAATGTTCAGTGAATATATCTGTCTAATCTTTTTACGGTTTTCTTGTCAGTCTTTCTGCACTGGTTCTTTCATGGCTTGGAATTGACAAGCAATTGGAGTGAATAATGGTTTCCGTGTACATAGTGGACATGATGCCGTTTTCACGGCTTCCACCAACAATTCTTGGTATTCCAATTGTCATAGTGATTGTTACCAACAGGTTTGTATTTTTCAATTAGCCGAACAGGGGTTGTGGGCAGCATTCCATTTATCGTAACCCTCCTTGTTTGAGGCTTTGCAGCCAATGGAGTCGCTTTTGCCATCAAGAAACGGAAATCGAATGCAACTTTGTCTTAGCGACCTCGTTTGATACTTTGCAAAGAGCCATAATAACCCTAAAAGAGAAACAATCATCATACGGCAAACCATTCGATCTTTGAAACCCTTGTGGATTGTTATTACGACACTTCAGGTTTCCTGCTCGCTTTCCGCCCAACAACCAGGTCGAGGGAGACCCCCCATGCGGAAGCACACCATAACGCAAAAGAAGGAATGGCATCCGGTTCCTGCAAGGAAACCCCCTCGGTTTGAAAGCAAGAGCACTTTTGAAAAAGGACATAAGGAAATAAAGGTCGAGGCCAATGGTATCCCTAGGCACAAGGTCGGGCGATTTCCCAACCGAGGGAACCCACACACGATCAGCGAGCAGGCATATGATTTCGTCGTCCGGGCCAATCAGCAAGCGAGTCGCAACATTACGCCACTTCACAATGACACTGGATTCGGTCCTCCGAACACGCCATTTGGCATTGCGATAAACGGAGTGCTCTTCGATCCGGGTACGGCCGAGTTCTACAATGGGGATCGCCGCTCCGATTGGAATTACGAGGCCCTAAGCGGAGCCGTTCCACTAGGCGTGGACGCCAATAACGCACACGTGCAACCGAACGGAGCGTACCATTACCATGGCTTGCCCAAAGGCTTGCTCGAGGCACTTAAGGTGAATGACAAAGAGCACTCCCCCTTGATTGGCTATGCAATGGATGGTTACCCTATTTATTCCCTTTACGGGTTCAAGGATCCGAAGGACTCGAAGTCATTGATCGAGAAACTCAAAAGCAGCTACAAGTTTAAGAAAGGAATGCGCCCGCGATCTGCTCGGGATCCCGGCGGAAAGTATGATGGAACCTTTGCCAAGGATTACGAATACGTCGAGGGAGCCGGAGATTTGGACGAATGCAACGGTCGCTTTACCATTACCGCAGAGTACCCCGAAGGAACCTATGCCTATTTCCTAACGGAAGGATGGCCGGTAATACCGCGAAACTTCAAGGCAACCCCACTAAAACTGAGAGGTGGCCCTCCCCATTCCGACGGCCATCGCCACAGACCTCCTCCTCGCCCAAGACGATTCCCGTAGCAGGGTATTCAATTCATGGACGTCACAATCCGTTCTTTCAGAGACGCCGAGAAAGAGATTCGTTTCATACGCGATATCGTATTCGGAGAGGAACAGAATGTTGAGAGAGAAGTTGATTGGGACGGAAAGGACAGTCAGTCCATTCAGGTAGTGGCAACTGATGATGATGACAATCCGATCGGAACCGGTAGAATGCAACCGGATGGAAAAATTGGACGCCTTGCCGTTCTGGATTCATGGAGAGGGCAAGGTACAGGGGAGAAGATGCTGCAAGCTCTTCTGGAAACGGCGGAAAAGGAAAATTTTCGAGAGGTTTTCTTGCACGCTCAGGCTCATGCGATTTCCTTCTATGAGAAGTGCAG
This sequence comes from Verrucomicrobiota bacterium, assembly GCA_014382645.1. Lineage (GTDB taxonomy): Bacteria > Verrucomicrobiota > Verrucomicrobiia > Opitutales > Seribacteraceae. The sequence goes on from JACNJI010000238.1 coordinate 4,791, forward strand.
TTTTAATAAGGTTGGCCCAGAGTTCTTGGAGGCTGGCATCCCGCATGTTAAAATGACGAGGAATGTCTATAAGATATAAGTTTTTCGTAATGCCTAAGAAGCTAATCTCTATCGTACCGCTGTTTTTGCTGATCCAAACAGCCTATCCGGAGACGTCTCAGGAACAGGCGCAATTCAAGAAGATTCAAGAGGCTCTCGTAGAAACAGTGGCCCAAGAGAAAGTCCCGGGGATGGTAGCCGCGATCACTTCCTCGAAAGGAGTCCTCGCGATCGGGTCCGCCGGGGTTCGCAAGATCGAAGCCGATACGAAACTGACGGAGCAGGATCATATTCATTTGGGTTCCTGCACCAAGGCCATGACCTCCGTCTTGCTGGCCACCTTGATCGCCGAGGGCAAACTCACGTGGGAGACCTCATTGATCGACGTCCTGCCCGAGCTCAAGGGTAAGATACATCCTGACTATCACGCCATCACCGTCTGGCAATTGCTCACCCATCGGGCGGGAGTGGAGGCCAACGCAGCGAACTGGTGGGCCCACGGCAAGATGGAGCTTAAGAAAAGACGCCTGGCGATCCTCCAGGAGAACCTCAAGGAGGCGCCGACCAGCAAGCAGGGGGAGTATCACTATTCCAACTTGGGGTACTTGATCGCCGGATGCATGGCGGAAAAGGTCACCGGCTCGACTTGGGAGTCCTTGATGCGAAAACGCATCTTCGATCCGCTTGGCATGGACTCGGCCGGCTTTGGTCCTCCGGGCGTTTTAGGGAAGACGGAGCAGCCGTGGGGTCACGTTCGCTCCGGTGAGGGCTGGCGTCCCCGCCAATTCGACAATGCGGAAGCCTTGGGCCCGGCCGGTCGCGTGCACGCATCCTTTGCGGATTGGGGGAAGTTCCTCGCCATGCAACTGCCAGGTGGCAAGAACCTCGGGCTGGACCGCAAGATCTTGGACAAATTGATTACGCCCACGGGCAACTATGCAGGTGGCTGGAGAGTGACCAAGCGCCCTTGGGGGAAAGGCACCGTGCTGAACCACAGCGGAAGCAACACCATGTGGTACGCCCTCGTCTGGGTGGCTCCCCAGCTGGACCGCGCTTTTCTGGTGGCAACGAACTCCCGCGATGACAACTCTCATCCGACGTGCGACCAAATGATCGGCAAACTCATTCGAATCAATCAGGGAAACTGAATCACTCGAACTGACAGTTTGGGCGCAGTCTGGTAACCATATTTCTCCACGATTTCATCCATTCCGCAATGAAGCCATTTACTCTTGTCGCGATCGCTCTCATTACAAGCCTACTTACCTCGCCACTGTTCGGCGTTGCGGCGTTGCGCGAAGTGATCGTCAGCCATGCCGATGAAAAGGGTGTCCTTCAACTCTATCGGATGAAGGAGGACGGGACGAGTAGTCGGCAACTCACGCAATCCAAGCACGGGTGTCGCCAGCCGAGTTGCTCACCCGACGGCACAAAGTTGGCATATGTGGAACAGGTTGGACATGCGTTGGCCATTCGTATCTCCGACCCCGATGGCCAAAACGTCCGCACCCTGATCAAGGAAGGCATGAACCTGTTCCCCTCCTGGTTGCCTGACTCGGAGCAACTGGTCTGGATGAAGGTGAAGCCCCAGCCAAAGCAAGACCCGGCCCGTAATGCCCAGATACACCTCGTCAACGTCAGGACGGGGAAGGCCCGGAGGCTCTTTACCGACAAGGAGCAATTGAAGCACAGCAACGCCATGCCGGTGGTTTCATCGCAAGGGGACCGCATCGCATTCGTCTCCAACCGCAGTGGCGACATGCGGGTCTGGATGAGCGCACTGGATGGAAGTGACGCCAAGCTCGTGTCCAAGCCGGAGATGGAGTACCACAAACAGATCAAGGCGCCGTTCGAGCAAAAGGTGCCCGCCTGGTCTCCGGACGGAAAATGGATCGCCCATTGGGAAGGCGTCGAGATGATTCACATGAGCAAGTTCACCGGGGTTCCCCACCCCCAGCGGGACCAAATGATTGCGAGTACCTTTCACGTCTGGGTGGTCGGAAGCGACGGCAATAACCGTCGCAAGGCAGGACGTGGGGACGACCCCACTTGGTCGCCCGACGGATTTGTCACGAGAGCGTTTCCCGATCCCAAGAGAGGAGCGCCCGTCGTCATGGTGGGTTCCGCTTCCGGGGACAAGGCATTGCCCATCGTTCCGCCGAGAAGAAACTGGGGCCGCTTCACCTGGTTGCCGCTGAAAACCGAAAACAAGGCCAAGCCAGGTGTCCCCGTCGTCGCCTCCTACGAGGGGCGCATCCGGGCGACGGGTTTCGACCACAACTTCCGCGACACCGGCCCGACCGAAATGATCATCAAGACGCAGACCGACTACGAGGCCTTCCTTCGCAAGATCCCGAAGCAAACGATCTCCAAGACTAACCCGGCCCCACCGAGCAAGGATCCTTTGCTGCAGAAGCCGCCCATCGACTTCGGCAAACACATGATGCTGGTGGCCGTGCGGGCAAACAGCATGTACGTCACGCCCAAGCTCGAGTCCGTCGTCGTCGACAAGGACGCTTTGCTTGTTCATATTTTAGATCCCGACCTCGGCGAAACCCGGCTTCTCAACCAAATGCAGGGCATAGGCACTTATCGAGCCGTCGTCGTGCCTAAGCACGATGGTCCCATCCAATTTCTCAGGAAGAAGGCGAAGCCCGCGCCTCGACGAAAGTGACCTCTTCCTCTCCTCCCCTTCTTCGCGTGATCGGCTTGCCCGGATCCATTTTGATGGGCCTTGGCTCGATCATGGGGGCCGGGGTGTTTGTCAGCCTCGGGATGGGAGAGCAGATTGCGGGACCCTCCTTGCTGCTGGCCTTGGCTCTCGCTGCGGTCGTGGCTACCTGCAATGGACTGAGCAGCGCCCAGTTGGCGGCCAATCATCCGGTCAGCGGAGGCACCTACGAATACGGGCACCGCTGGCTGACTCCGTCCCTCGGCTTTACCGCAGGCTGGATGTTCCTTTGCGCCAAGTCCGCCTCCGCCGCTACGGCGGCCCTCGCTTTTGCCATGTATTTGACCCCTAATTACCTTTTGCCAGTCAGTTTGGCCACGGTGGTGGGACTCACGCTGATTACCCTAACCGGCATGCAACAGAGCAAAGCCGTGAATGCCGTTATCGTATCCGCTGTCCTGCTGACCTTGCTTGCTTTCGTGGCGGTGGGCTCCTCGGCTTTGAAAACCAACAGCGAACTTCTCAAACCTTTCTTCGATTCCACCCGGATGTCCGAATTGCTCGAGGCCACGGCTCTCATGTTCGTGGCGTACACCGGTTATGGTCGTATCGCCACCTTGGGGGAGGAGGTTCGCGAACCGCGCCGGACCATCCCCGTGGCGATCATCCTCACGCTAGGGTTGGCCACCTTGCTTCACCTCGGCGTAAGCGCAGTGAGCCTAGTGCATGCCGATGGCCAAGGCTTTCAGTCGCTCTCACTTCTCGCCGAAAAAATGGGTGGAACTTCTTTTGGCATGGCCCTGACTGCGGGGGCAGCCCTTGCCTTACTGAGCGTCTTGCTCAACCTTCTTCTGGGCTTGTCTCGGGTAGCCTTGGCGATGGGTCGGCGGGGTGATTTGCCCAAGGCCAGCGGACGGATCAACGAATCCACCAAGGTGCCCGAAGTGGCCACGGTGTTGATCTCGGTGATGGTTAGCGGACTGGTCTGCGTCTGCGACGTAAAACGCACTTGGAGCATCAGCGCCGTCATCGACTTGATCTTTTATGTCATCACGAACCTGTGCGCCATCCGATTGAAACCAGAGGAACGATTGTACCCCGTATGGACGGCCTACCTCGGCCTATTGACCTGTCTTTCGCTGGCCTTCTTCGTGGAGTGGCGCGTCCTGTTGACTGGTCTGAGCCTGATCGCGTTGGGCCTGATCTGGAAGGCCGTCGCGGCCAGACAATGACCTCGGTCAGGCGATGGTCGCACCCAATCAAGGATTAGATCAGTTGCCATGCTCTTAACTTGCCGAGTGAGGGCGATCGATGGAAAATTGAATGACGAGATTTGGAAGCATGCCACATTTCTGCATCTGTTTGATTTTCTGGCTTCGACGAGCGATGTAGAAATCAAGGCCGACCGCGGTGCCCATAGTTTTGGTCGGATCATGCTTGGCGCGTCGGGGACTTTGTTCGACGCGTAATATTTGCAGTACGGGCTAAAAGAGCATCGAAGGTTTCACCTCAAAGGTCTAGATGGCGCCACGAACATTCAGGTAGACGAGAGGACGGGGGGGGATTGCAATTCCCTTTGCAGGTCTGGCGATGAAACCGGATGCGTTTGCGGCCATTGCACCGCGTGTATTCTATTCTTACTCTCCTGCAAGTGACGGGGTTCATCCAGAATGGGAGCCGGCCGCTGCCGCACCGGTAATTCAGGAGTTCCATGAAGCCTGTGGGGCGAAAGATTCATTCATAATTCAGGCAACCTCCAGGCGATCATGATTTCCCGTGGACATGGCGTCGGCCGGTGGTCACGCCCAATCAAGGATTAGGTCAGTCTCGCATGGTCTGAACTTGCCGCGATGCAGCGACAGACCCTAAGCTCACAATATGCTCATCCGGACGACATATATATTGACTACCACTCTATTCCTCGCCGTTGGTTCTCTGTCGGCTGACACCAAAGAAAACGCTGATTGGCGAGAGTACCTCGGCGGAAAAGGCCGCAACCTGTATTCTTCATTGGAGCATATCAACCGGGACAACGTGTCGAAGCTCCGGATTGCATGGCGGTATGAAACTGGGGACAAAGCCGAGTACCAGGCGAACAACCTGATTGTTGATGGGATCGTGTACACACCGACTCCCACTCGAAAAGTAATTGCCCTTGATGGTGCGACAGGAACGGTACGCTGGATCTGGGACCCGGCCAAGGACGGTCCGGGCAAAGGGAGCGCCCGGCAGCGGGGCTTGGTCTATTGGGAAAATGAGAAAGGCGCCGAGCGGCGATTGTTCACCGCGGTTGCGGGGATGCTCTTTGCCTTGGACCCGGCGACCGGCAAGGTGATCAAGGATTTTGGAAAGGAAGGGGCGATCAAGCTTGGTTCGGGCTTGAACACACCGGGCGTGGTCTACAAGGACCTCGTCATCGTCGGGGGCGTTGGAGGCAAGGGTGCGGTGCGGGCCTACGACGTGCGCACGGGATCCCAACGCTGGATTTTTCATCTGATTCCACGGCCCGGTGAAGTAGGCTACCACACCTGGCCCAAGGATGCCTACAAGACCGCCACCGGCCTGATGCCTTGGTGCGGCCAGTCGCTCGACGAGAAACGGGGCATCGTCTACGTGGCGACGAAGACCGCCGAACCTGATTTCTATGGTGGACGGCGGCATGGAGAGAACCTGTTCGCCAACTGCGTGCTTGCCTTGAACGCAGCGACCGGGAAGCACATCTGGCACTACCAAATCGTGCACCATGACCTGCTGGACAAAGATCTGCCCTGTCCGCCGGTACTGGTGACGGTCACGCACAAGGGGAAAAAGATCGATGCGGTAGCCCAGGGAACCAAGCACGGCCTACTGTTTGTCTTTAATCGTGAAACGGGTGAACCCCTCTGGCCGATCGAGGAACGCCCGGTGCAGGCCTCTGACCTTGAAGGAGAAAAAGCTTGGCCGACCCAGCCGTTTCCAACCAAGCCCCCGCCGCTCATGCGCCAGAAGTACACCGAGGCCGATGCATCAAACATTTCTCCGCAGACCCATCAGCTTACTTTGGATCGTATCAAGGCCTCGCCCAACTTTGGGCCCTTTCCTGCCCCGAGCTTGAAGGAAACGGTAATGTTTCCGGGCTACGATGGCGGAATGGAATGGGGTGGTGGGGCAGCCGATCCGGATGGCATCTATTACGTCAATATCAATGAAATGCCTTGGTTGTTGCAGATGATCGAGACGCGCAAGGCCGATGGGTCCAAGCTGGTTCGCGGGGAGCGTGACTACATGATCTTTTGCGGTGCTTGCCATGGCTTGGACCGCAAAGGAAACCTGCTGGCTGGATTTCCACCCTTGCTTGGCATCGGCGAGCGGAAGACCCGTGAGGAAATCGAGTTGATCACACGGCAGGGCGGAGGGCGCATGCCCGGTTACGCGGTCATGCCGGAAGGCAAGCGTAAGGCCATCCTCGACTACGTATTGAACTACAAGGCGCCCAGCGCCTCACGACCCGAGACGGGAGCGCCTGACCCGAAGGTAGACAAAAAACAACCGCCTGCCTATGCCTTCGGAGGTTTCCGACGCTGGCTGGACCCCGAAGGATATCCTGCCATCAAGCCGCCTTGGGGAACCCTCAACGCGGTCGACCTCAACACGGGCGAAATCAAGTGGAAGGTGATCCTCGGCGAGTACCCGGAACTGACTGCCCGAGGAATACCTCCGACCGGGACTGAAATCTACGGCGGCCCCTTGGTGACAGCATCAGGCTTGATCTTCATCGGTGCGACGGCGGACGAAACTTTCCGTGTTTTCGACAAGGAGAACGGCAAGACGCTCTTCCAAGCAAAGTTGCCCTTCAGCGGCAACTCTACACCCAGTACCTACATGGTGAAGGGTCGGCAATTCGTTGTGATCTCCGCGAGCGGCGGGAAATCCGGTCGGCCAAAAGGTGGCAGCTTGGTGGCCTTTGCCTTGCCGGAGTAAATAAAGCCCAAGCACCTGCTTAAAACAAGGCCGTCAACGATTGACACAAGATCATTCGAGGACGATACTTTGATTAATCAAAATCTGATCTTTCACTAGAAAAAATGAAACTTATCCCCATCCTTGTTAGCCTTACCATCGGATCAACTCCCTTTCCGGAAGTTGCTGCCGAGAATAGCTTGCCAGTGTCTGGTTCAAAGAGCCAATACACCCTCCTCAATCCGACGCCCCGTGAGCTCATGCGCGAGCTATCCCCCGACCGACCGGATGCGACGGAAAGTCCATTGACCGTGGATGCAGGTCATTTCGTGATAGAGACCAGTGTCTTTGATTGGCGAAGAAACGATGGAAGCGATACTCACACCCTTCTGTCGACCAACTTCAAAATCGGTCTCTCCAACGATGTGGATTTGCAGATCGTTTTCGATACCTACACCAGGGAAGACCCGAAGGTCGGTAAGGACTCAGAGGGCTTCGGCGATGTCCAGTTAAGGCTCAAATACAACCTTTGGGGTAATGACGGAGGTGATTCCGCTCTCGCCCTTTTCCCCTTCGTGAAAATCCCCACGACTGCGCAATTCAGCAATGACGAATGGGAGGGTGGCTTGATCATTCCTTATGCTACGGAAATTTCCGGAGGAATAGGCCTTGGCCTGATGGCTGAATTCGACGTCATCTACGATGCGGTTCGCAAAGACCACGACTTCGAGTTTCTGCACTCAGCCGTGCTCGGTTTCGACCTGAACCAACGGTTCGGTTCCTTCGTAGAGTACGTCGGGATAGAGGGTGATCCGTCCTATCGGGCTTTCGGGGCAGGTGGCTTTACCTACACCGTACACGAAGATCTTGTACTTGATCTTGGAACTCAGGTTGGCTTGAACAATACGTCGGAGGATTTTGGTCTATTCTTTGGGTTCACACGCAGATGGTAGCCGTCCGGCTTGTCGGCTAAGAAACCAATCAAACGAATGCTTCTGAGCTTAACCTTTGCCTGAGATGGTTTAGGTTGGCTACATGAGTTTCAAACCCAAAACCGGTTTCCTTTTCAAGCTAGGGCTGATTTTCTTGTCCCCCCTCTCAACCTTCGGTGAGACGGGGATACCGTCTTTCGGCGGAAGAAATTT
>JACNJI010000547.1 GCA_014382645.1 Verrucomicrobiota bacterium
TCGAGCAAAAGGCCAAGGGGCGCCTCAAGGGTATGTTCGGCAGTTATGTCTCCTCGGACTTGGTCGATCAGATGGTGGAGTCGGGTAAGGAACCATCTCTGGGTGGAGAGGAAACGCAAATTACTGCCTTCTTTAGTGACGTACAGGCCTTTTCCAGCTTTTCCGAGTTGCTTGGACCGACGGGTTTGGTCGATCTCATGAACGAATACCTTACGGCCATGACTAACATCCTGCAGGAAGAGCGTGGAACCCTCGACAAGTACATTGGTGACGCCATTGTCGGAATGTACGGTGCTCCGATTCCCATGGATGATCATGCCTATCAATCCGTGAGGACTGCTTTGCTCATGCAGGCACGCCAACTTGAGTTGCGAGAAAAATGGTCCAAGGAGGAAGATAAGTGGGGTGCTTGCCACCATCTCGTTTCTCGGATGCAGACCAGAATCGGTTGTAATACCGGTACCGCTACCGTGGGCAATATGGGAGCACTCGACCGCTTTAACTACACCATGATGGGAGATATGGTGAACCTAGCGGCTCGTTGTGAAAGCGGTGCCAAGGCCTATGGCGCCTACATCATGATTACCGAGGAAACCAGAGATGCTGCGATGCCGACTAAGGATGACATTGCCTACCGTTATCTTGATAAGATCGTTGTCAAGGGTCGTTCACAGCCCGTCTCTATGTATGAACCGACTGGTTTTAAAAACGACCTTACCCAAGAGACTCAAGATTGCCTCGATTGTTTTCAGCAGGGTATCGACAAGTATTTGCTGCAAGACTGGAACGGAGCTCTTAAGATGTTTGAAAAGGCCAAAGGCTTTGAACCTAACAAGCCCGGAGTCACCCCCGGGGTTAAAGACAACCCATCCATGATTCTCATCGACCGTTGTCAGGTGATGAAGGACAACCCGCCGGGCGATGATTGGGATGGAGTCTACGTAATGACTTCTAAATAGTCAGTTCTTCCCTGTCCTCATTCTTGTCGACTACCTAACATAATCGGGAGCATTCCCTTGTTTCCACTTAATGTTGCAACCGATGCTTGGTTGATGTGGCTCGGGCACCTCTTTTCCCGCAAGCACTGCATCTAGGGCTAACTGTAAGTCGTTTCCGGTAACTGGTTTCCCGTTGCCGGGACGAGCATCATCGTATTGACCTCGGTAGGCGAGCCGTTGATTTGAGTCGAACAGGAAGAAGTCTGGAGTGCACGCCGCTTTGTAAGACTTGGCAACCTCTTGAGATTCATCATAAAGGTATGGAAACGCGTAGCCCGCTTCTTCCGCTTCAATCACCATTTTTGCGGGACTGTCATCGGAGTAGTTTTCTACATCGTTGCTGGATATGGCAAAGGTCACGACATCTTTTTTTAGAGCGGAATTACCGAAATCAGCAAGGTGATCTCTTATCAATTTCACAAAAGGGCAATGGTTACAGACGAAGGCTAGTACATAGGCCTTTGCATTCGGAAAGTGATCAAGCGTTACGGTGGACTCCTCGAGCACGTTTGGCAGAGAGAATTTTGGAGCCTTGGTGCCCAATGGGAGCATAGTTGAATATGTTGCGACCACCTTTGTGCTTTCGTGAGTTGTTGTCGTATTGAACGAATGAACTGGTTGTGCGTAAATCGTTGAGGTCGAAGAATCTGAGTTGATTGCTATCGATTTGCGGCGAGATTCTTATTCTTCTTGTCGAAATACGCCTGCAACATTTTTTGGGCCACCGGAGTTGCCGTAAGACCTCCTTGAATGTTGTCTTGGGGCACAATGCCCTCGACGAGGACGGCTACTGCTATCTCGGGTTTGTCCACTGGTGCGAAGCCGATAAACCAAGCGACGTTCAATTTCATGTTGTTGTTTCTCCACTGACCCGTACCGGTCTTGCCTGCGATGGCGACGCCCGGGACTTTAACGCGGCGGGCCGTGCCGATGGAGGCGGACTTGTGCATCCCCTCGACGAGGGCGTCGTAATGTTCCGATTGCAGCCCGATAGGGTCTCCACCGTGGTCGATGCGGGATGACGGTTCCTGATACAGGAGGGTGGGGCGTGTTCGTGTTTCTCGGCGGGCTAGAGACGCCGCGAAGCAAGCCATACTGAGAGGACTTTGGCGAAGCCCGCCTTGGCCTATGGAAACATTGAAGGTGTCTTCCAATGTCCATTTTACGCCAATGCGTCTCATTTTCCATTCGGGATCCGGAACTATGGGGGAATCGGGAATGGAGGGAAGTTCAATGGAGGGTTGCTCGTGCATCCCGAAACGCTTGGCTTCGGCAATAAGCAGTTTGTGCTTAAGGTCTTGTCCTGCGCGATAGAAGAATACGTTGCAGCTTTGGGAAATAGCATTAACCAGATCCATTTCTCCGTGTCGACCCGGATGAATATGACATTTCATGCCTTTGTATTTGCCATCGCATTCACTAATGGTGTCTGGGGTGAGCTTGCTAGCCCTTAGTGCGCCGATTGCAGTGATGAGCTTGAAAGGAGATGCTGGAGAATAGCCTGGGTGAATGGCTCTTGAAAGCCACGCTTGCTTTCTTTGTATGTCTTGAAAAGTCTTTTGGGAAATTCTGGGA
>JACNJI010000006.1 GCA_014382645.1 Verrucomicrobiota bacterium
GAAACTGGCGTGGCATGCCGCAGCGGTGTCCTTCACTCCTTCACCTGGATACCTTTTTGATAGGTAATCCGATGACTTCCCTTCCCGCCTTGACCGTAATTAATCCACAGGCCATCCCTTTTGTCGTTTTTGTAGCGGCCTTCCTGCGTTTTCTTACCACTGATCCCCAAGCCACGAATGTGCCGTTTCGCTTCCCCTTTCAGTAAAGAGTCTCCGACTTCTTTTCACCTATTGGGTAGAATGTCGATTCGGCTCCATCCTTCAATCCGTCTACGATTTGAAGTTGCAAAAATTTTCGGCCCCCTTGAATCGCCCATTTCGTCCAGATCCCATCCCCGGGTTTTGCCCCTAGATTTGCGGCAAATGCCAAAGTCTTGTCGCTCCGAATGACGCTCCATCTCATAGCTACAGGCTCTAGTGGGGGAGTCACTGCAAGTTTCTCGAGGCGAAGAAAAGTCTGTTCGTCGCATGGTTCAGCTCTTCTAATGCCCTGTTCAATTGCCTTTTGTTCATGTCCTCAAAGGCAGGATTGGCTTTGAAAGGAATCATCCAGTCGCGAAATCTCGCCACCTCATGAGCGGCATCTTGATGCTCGCTCACTGGGTCACTTATAGAGTCTATTCCTGTTCCGACTGTTTCGCATCCTCCGACAAACCGGCAAAGAATTGTAACCGGTAGCGCCGGAGAGGACTTCATGCCCTTAATGTAAAGTAGCCCAAAGCTTTATGGCAAGCACCCGCACAGGCTATATGGCTTTGAGTCCTCGTAAAACTCTAGTGTTCCGTCAGCTCTATTTAGCATGCTTAAACATCGGGACCACCATGGACGCAATCTCCTATTTAACTTGCTCAACGCTTCGACTATCTCTTGATGCAAGTATGAGCTTAAGCTTCGAGGAACTGGACTTTCGGGAGACCCCACTGGGGGATTTGCTGTTGCGCCGTCGTCGGATGCCCCAATTCGGTGAGCTCGACATCTACGAGGTGAAGCTGGGCGATGATTTCCTGATGTCTAGCCTCTTTCATGAGGCGGAGCACCAGTTGTCTAAACTTGGGCTTGGCGTGTTGGAAAAAGACGATCTCGACGTTGTTGTCGGCGGACTTGGTCTCGGTTACACTGCGGTATCCGCCTTGGAGGATTCACGTATCTCGTCCCTTGTCGTGGTTGATTACCTGAAACCGGTGATCGAGTGGCACCAACAAGGCTTGGTCCCTTTGGGCAAGGTGTTGGCCGAGGATTCGCGTTGCCGTCTGGTGCACGCCGATTTTTTTGCTCTCTCTCGGAACGTCGAGACAAGTTTTGATCCGAACGCCCCGTCAAAGAAACATGATGCCATCTTGCTCGACATCGATCACACACCGACAAACCTATTGAACCGTACGAACGAGCGTTTTTACAGTGAGGAAGGGCTGGGAGAACTCGCTCGGCACTTGAACCCGGGCAGCGTTTTTGCCCTCTGGGCGGACGGTGAACCCGAAGCCTCCTTCACCAAGCATTTGGGCAAAGTGTTCGCTCGGGCCGAAGCTCACACCATCGAATTTGCCAATGCATTGCTGGGGGGCACTTCCAAGGGTGCGGTCTATGTGGCCCAAACCGGTTGATAGTCCCTGAAATCCAGTGGGGTGGGGCGGTGCTTAAGGTCAAGGAGAGGTCTCACCCGTACGAGTGGAGTCCTTTATCCCGACTCCGTCCTTAATGGTGTAGCGTATCTCGATCGTGCCGTCATCGTTGTAGTCGATTAGTTCCCCGTTGCCGTTCACGACGTTGGTCACCGGGCACTTTTCGCCATCCGGCTTCCAGACTGTAGCTGAGATGAGTTTGCCGAGGTCGCAGTTCTGCGCTTTTGATTTCCAGCCGTTCTCGTACCACTCTTCCCATCGTCCGTCCATTTCCCCATCCTTGATTTGGCCGACTCCCTTTTTTTGTCCGTTTGCATACCATGTGGACATGGTTCCGTGAAGAATGTCTTTCTCGTAGCGAATCTTCATCTGCTTACGCCCGTTTTCGTGCCAAGAGATCCAGAGACCGTCCTTCGCCCCGTCGTTCAGGTATCCCAAGTTCTGAAGTTGACCCTTTTCGTAGGTTTCCTTCACCCATCCCGAGTATGGTTTTTCCGTGTCGGGGATGCACAACACCAGCAGCCCCTTTACTCTCTTTGCTTCCAGCGTACCGGGGTCGATCGCACCCGATGCGATTGCCTCGAACACGTCGGCGTCCTCCAGGTCGGGCTTTTGGCAACCTGCAAGCGCCGACGACAGGCAAAGAATCGTGAGGAGACCTTTCATATGCAATCCAATCCTATGATTCCCCTTCGCGCGGTCAAGCGTAGCGGACGTTCTTCCGAAACAACGATTGAAAGCCACCTAAGCCATTGACCCGCATCCCCGTTTACCCGGTAATGCTCTAGATGAAAATTTTACTCGTATTCTCGACTCTCTTTATGTTCGGAGTCATTCAGCACATTTTCGCCGAAGTCCTTTTCGATGGCAAGAACTGGGATCACTTCGAGTTCGCCAAAGGTTCATGGGAAATCGAGAAAGATGGATCCGTCGTCTGTCGCATGCAGGAG
>JACNJI010000005.1 GCA_014382645.1 Verrucomicrobiota bacterium
GCAGGAAGTCGGGAAGGTTGAGGCGCTCAGGGTCCATCAACGCCTTGTCGGTAGGATTGAAAAGCACACTTCTCTTGAGCCTGCTGCGCCAATTGTATCGTCCAGTCAGGATGCCGTAGCGCGTCGGCGTGCAAACCGAGGAAGTGGTGTGGGCATCGGAGAACCGCATGCCTTCCTTGGCCATACGATCCAAGGTGGGCGTCGGTATGATACCGCCCGCGTGACTTGGTTCGCCTGGCCCCATATCATCCGCCAAAATCAACACGATATTGGGCGGGAATGAGGCAATTACCGTGGAGCAAAGAGCGAATCCAAGGAAGAATATCGATAATCGGGAATTCATAGGTCGAATAATGCAGAGAGAGCTAAAGAAGGTAAACGGGGAAAGATATGCCGGGTCACTTGGCGTTGGAAAAAAGATCACTCATAACGACTTCTCGGATGAGAGTCTTCAAGCGATAGTTCTCCGGCTTTGCCTTTCCAACGATTCGGTCAATCTCAAGGCTATCGGCCGGCCCGAGTTCTCTGGAGGTGGCAAACCTGAGAAGGTGGGCGACGAAAGCCTTGGCATAACGATCCTCTTCATTGACCAAGGAATTCTTGAAATCAACGACTCCGCCGTAGGCATGCTTCCTCATGAGTTTGCCGCTTGAATCAACCTCGCGACCATTGCGATACTTGTCCCGCCACCGGCCGGTAAGGTCAAAATTCTCCATGGCAAAACCAAGGGGGTCGAGCTTGGAATGACAACCGGCGCAATCAGGATTTTCGCGGTGCAAGGCAAACTGTTCGCGTATGGTCATATTTTTCGAGTTTCCATCGTCCTTGAGGGGCGGAACGTCATTTGGGGGAGGAGGGGGTGGATCGTTGAGGATAACCTCGATGATCCAGGCGCCGCGGGCGATGGGGTGGGTTCGCTTGGGACCGGAAGTCATGCTCAGCATCGCCGCGTTGGTGATGATACCACCGTACCTAGGATCGGTGGTGGGCATTCTCTCAAAAACTGGGGAGCGCATCTTGTTTCCGATGTCATTATCAAAACGCTTTTGGGCCTCCTCCTTGAGCTTGTTTGCATCGACAGGCTTGGGGGCTTTCTTCAACGCGTTCATTGTATTCTTGAGCTCCTTATCCAGTTGCGCCTTGGCCTTTCTCTGTTCCGGGGAGAGAGCAGCCAGCAATTCCTTATTGCTAACGAAGAGCTGGTTGCCGCGGGCCGCTTCCTCAAGCTCTTTCTCGTTCAGGGCCCGATCATAGAGTCTGGCTTTGTCTATAGTAACTGCAAGGTGCTTGTTCCCTCCCTTGGGCGTGTGGCGCAGACCGAAGATGACGGAGGTTTTCCCCTTGGGGAAGGTGGCGAGCGGCTTCTGGTAGGGCTTGCCGTAAGCCTCCCCGTTCCTGTAAAGCGAGATCATGCCGTTGGGCTGGTAGGTCATGATAAGGTGAATCATCCGGTTGATCAAATCTTCGGGCTTGGAACCGGCAAAGTCATTGGTCCGGCTGAACCCGTTGCTCCCGGAAATCCAATGCCTGTCCATTCTTTCACCGAGTACGATGGTATCGAAAAAATCACCCGCGCCCTGAATGCCCATGACCCCTCCTCCCTTTTGATCGAGTTTTTCAAGCAGGAACCAAACCTCGAGGCTCTTGGCCCTCAGCTCAAAGGGTAAATTCTGGCTTTGGAGGTAGGAATTCGGACCGATCACGGCCATACCATCCTTGAAATCCACCTTCCCAGACTTTTTGAGGGGGAAGGAACCGACCGAGCTCTTCAAGTCCCCATCGAATTCCCAGGCCGCGACCGGTCTGAGATCAACCGGTTCAAGTATGGCATTCTCCACTGCCCGTTCGGACAAAATCCTTTTACGGATCGGATCGACCAAGGCAGCCAGTTCCTCTTCTCTGTTTTCTACCTCCTGCCCGAGCTCGATGATCTTCTTTTTCTTGTTCTCGTTGTCCACGATCGCCATTTTCAAGTCTTCGTCTCCCGGCTTAAGCTCCCCTCCGTACCAAGTCTCGAGGAATTCATTTCGGTAGGCGAAGGATGGAGATATCAGTTCAACGATTGGTCGGTTCTCGAGGAAGACGGCATCAAACAAGAGGAGGGGTTCCAAGACCATGGTCAAGCTGGCAGGGTAATCCTTGTCGATTGAAAAATACTTATTCAGCTTAGGATCCGGAGTGGCTGCCAATACGTTTTCCAACTGCATCCACTGGGAGGGGAAACTATCGAGAAATCTCTCGATCTTCGGATCGGCCATCATCCTTTCAAAAGTAGCCTGGAAGACTTCCTTGTCCACTAGCTGTCCTTCCTCTGCTGCTTGCAATAATTCCTTGTCCGGACAACTTCCCCAAAGGAAGAAGGACAATTGAGAGGCAACCCGAAAAGGATCATCCTCCCTCGTGCTTTCATGACGGAATAAAAACATCGGAGAGGACAGGATCGCGGAAGCCACCTTCTTCATCGCCTTAGTGAATGATGCCTCGGTCTTCAACTTTGCATGGGCATACGCACCGTAACGATCAACTACCCCCTCTTCCACAGCGGAACGAAAGAC
>JACNJI010000049.1 GCA_014382645.1 Verrucomicrobiota bacterium
AAGAGCACCGATAATTCTCAGCAGATCTCCGGCGGGACTCTTTTGAATGTAGCTCTTGTTTGTCCTCTTGAAATAAAAGACTGTGTCTTTCCCCGAGGATTCCACCCAGAAACATTGCCAGCGTTCGTTTCCCAGTCGGTTGAGCGCTTTTCCCATTTCCGTGGTGGCTTTGCCTCCGAACGCGACGATCTTATATTCCCAGTCGCCCATGTTCTCTATGTCTTCCTTGACCCACACCTTGGTTTGTTCGGTGAGTTCCTTGCCGTCCCCAAAATTCTGTTCATAGAGTTTCTTACGATCCTCGATGTTTTCGTCGTAGAGCTTCTTGCCGCTTTCGACTTTCTCTGCGGGATGAAGGTAGAGAGGAATTAGGCAGAGCATAAGGAATGCGGTGAGTATTTGTTTCATGATCGAGTTCTCTATTATGGGTGGTGCTTCAAGGCCAATGCTTGAAGTGGCGAACTTGGATTCATTATTTATTGGAGGAGTTGGCCCACTTTACCAGGAATTTGGCGAACGGATTAGGTGATAACGTTTGATCGCAAGTTTGATCATCTTGATGAATGATTGATGGATGGACTTGACCACCGACCCGATTCCCAACCTCGTCCGGAAAATCGCCGTACCTGCGAGCATTGGTTTCTTTTTCAATACCATGTACAATGTGGTCGATACCTATTTCGCCGGTTTTATTTCGACCGAGGCTTTGGCGGCATTGTCGATCTCCTTTCCCGTGTTCTTCATAATTATCTCGATGGGCACGGGAATATCCCAAGGTGGCACGGCCCTGATCGCCAACGCCCTCGGCGAAAAGGATAGCGATAAGGCTCATCACATCTGCGTGCAGTGCCTGTCTTTCGGCATCCTTTTCGCTATCGGTCTGACCATTTTCGGCTTTGCCTTTGCACCGTTCTTATTCGGGGTGCTTGGAGCGACGGGGGATTACCTCGAGCTGGCTCTGGATTACATGAACGTCATTCTTGCGGGGACCGTGTTCTTTGTTCTGCAATCGGTTCTGAACGCCTCGCTCAATTCTCAAGGAGACACCAAAAGCTACCGAAACGTGTTGATCGCCGGTTTCTTCTTGAATTGCTTGCTCGATCCTTGGTTCATGTTCGGTGGTTTTGGAATTCCCGCTCTCGGGATTCGTGGTGTCGCCTTGGCGACGGTCTTTATCCAGATTTTGGGAACGGTCTACCTGTTTCGCAAGTTGGCGGATACCAAGCTCTGGGAGGGACCCATCCTGTCGGAGCTTCTTCCTTCCTCGAGTTACAAGGAAATCGCCCGACAGGGAATCCCCGCCAGTCTGAACATGGTGACGGTGGCCATCGGTATTTTTGTCATCACCTTCTTCATTAGCCAATTCAGCACTGCGGGAGTTGCCGCTTACGGAATTGCGACGCGAATCGAGCAAATCGTGCTGCTACCAACCATCGGTCTGAACATCGCCGTTCTTTCGCTAACCGGTCAAAATAACGGGGCAAAGAAGTTCGATCGGGTCCGTGAAAC
This sequence comes from Verrucomicrobiota bacterium, assembly GCA_014382645.1. GTDB lineage: Bacteria > Verrucomicrobiota > Verrucomicrobiia > Opitutales > Seribacteraceae. The sequence continues at coordinate 1,510 of JACNJI010000049.1, forward strand.
TTGGAACACCACCATGAAATACGGTCTGACTATGATGTTTGTAGGCGGTTTCTTCATCTTCTTTCTTCCCAAGCCATTGATGACTTTCTTTACCGATGATCCAGTGGTGGTCGGGCATGGGGTGGCCTACCTTCGAATAGCGGCCATCACCCTTTGCTCCTACGTCATTTTATTTCAGACGGTTTCCTTGCTCCAAGGTCTTAAAAGGCCCCTTTACGCAATTATCATAGGTGTTTATCGGCAAGTTTTGGCTCCTGGCATAGTGTTCTATCTCTTGGCTTTTCACTTCGACTTTAAGGAATACGGAATTTGGTGGGGCATCTTTCTTATTACGTGGAGTGCCGCAATAATCACCTTTTTCTATGGGAGGCGTGTTTTGAATCGTATTACCTCGGGCTAAGGTGACGCTCGATATGAATTTTAGCTGACCATCCAATTCCTACCTTGCGGCCGGGGCTTTTTTATCAAAGCTACGCGAGATCGTGGAGTTTGCAGGAGATATAAAATGCGCTGGGGTTGTTATGGGCCTGTTCTTTCTCGTTTTTTCGGTGGCGGCGGCGGAACCAGTGGAGGAAATTCAGGAGGCATGGGGGAAAGGCGACTACGCGGTAGTTGTGACGAAGACAGCCGAGGCCATAAAGGAGAATGAATGGAAGGAGGATTTGTGGATCCTGCAGATACGCGGATTGATGGCTCAAGGAAAATACGAAGATGCCTTGAAGACTACCAGTGCGGCCATTGAAAAGGTCTCCCGAGGCGTCCGCGTACGGTTGTTGGCGGAAGAGGTGTTTCGCTACAATGGCGATTCCAAACGGGCCGATGCCGTCTTGGTGGACATCAACCAATTGGCGGGGTCGAGGGCGTGGGCCTATCGCAACGCACCCGACTTGGTAACCTTGGGGCGAACCGCCCTCAAGCTGGGGGGCGCGGCAAAGCTGGTGCTGGGCAACCTCTACGCGGGGGCTCGGGAAAGTGACGCCGAGTACGTGGTGTTCCCCCCTTCTATTGTGGAACTTGCCCTTGCGACGAGTGGTTTTGCCGTGGC
>JACNJI010000321.1 GCA_014382645.1 Verrucomicrobiota bacterium
CCGTAGAAAGGCTCAGGTAGGGGAGATTTCCGGAAGCAGATAGGGCACTGATGAAAGCCATTAGGGGGAAGTGGATCACATAAAGAGAAAAAGAACATCCCGCTAGGTGTTTTAATAAGGATCCCAAGAAAGTCTTGCGATCATCACTTAGCTTGAACCAACGACTACAACCGAAAATCAATAGACCAAGGGCCATTGCGGTCGAATAGTCGTCGAAGTATTTGGCGGAATAAAAAAGGGGTGGCAAACCAAGCCCTTGTATATCCCAAGGATGCCAGTGGCTCCAACGCTCGGTCATTCGATGAATAAGAAATCCAGTGCTTGGAATTATAAGTAGCAAAGATATTATGGTGTTGGTTCGCCAGTATTTACAAGCCTTGTAGGCGAATACTCCGACCAACCAACAAGGAAAAAGAAGAAGAACTTTGGGGCCGGCGAGAAGAGAGGCGATGGCGCCAGCAAGAATCTTTTTTTTAAGGGTGGGTAGAAGCATAATCAGACCGAAAATCAAATAGTAGAAGAATTCGTACGACAAGGACCAGATCGGACTGTTTGAACCGGGGCGAACACTGAGAAACCAGCATTCGTTTAGAAAGGAAGCGGAAACAAGATATTTTACCAACATGTGGTCACCCCCGAAAATGGATTCGTAGGTGGTCGCATTCATGCTCCTACCCCAGTAGTCGAGGGCACATCCGATAGCTAAGGCGGGGATGACTACTGTCCAAAGTCGAGTAAGCCTTGCGAAAAGATACTGGTTGAAGTTCAAGTCCGGCTTGTTGTCGACCGACCAACTAATCACGAAGCCGGAAAGTACGAAGAATACGATGACGTAATCTTGACCGTTCTGTGGTCCGATAGAGCTTGGGCCAAAAAACCAATGAAAATTCGTGTGGCCAAGAAAAACGGCAAGAGTCGCTGTAATGCGCAATAGATCCAAGAATCCCCTCATGGGCTATATTGCTCAATTGATGGAAGTATTACGATACAGTACTTTTCGTCCTTGTAAATGCTTCGGATGGGGAAATCCAGTCCGCGCTTTTTAGGAATCATCTTGAAGGAATGACAATCGTTCTTTGACTTGACGATGTAGCTTGGCGATGGATTCTTCAAGAGATTGTGCATTCGCTATACAGAGAGCGAGCATGGTGCCTCCGACATTGCGTCGTCCTTCTCTCGAGGCTTGAATTCTACCTCTGAAATCATACCCACTGGAGGGGAAGGATGGCATTTTGCCTTTAAAGTGCTTATTGGGCCAAAAGCATCTGAACACATGAAGCTTTTTATTCCCTTGCGCGAATTCATAAGCTTCGAAAGGAATATGGTAGTTCTGGAGGGGTACGGAAATGGTTTTGGGACGTGTGCCGGGTGCAGGATCAATCTGAACGAGTCCAGTAAGGGGGAGGCATGCGTCGGGAGAGTGGGTCGAGAGAATTGATGTGCATGCCCCTCCCGACTCCCAATGACATCGGAATCCTTGCCAATATTCCGCTTCCTGATTGATAATTGACGAGCCGTCGTAAGGATTAGTTTTCGAGTGAGCCCGCTCTTGCCATTCTACGGATAGGGCGTCCTCATAATGAAGTTGCGCCTCGACCAAGGACGAAATGGGCTTTTGCTCAGTGACAATGCTTTGATCGGTGAAACTTGTAATTAGCCGGGGCAATTTTTCCATTGATGATTCTCTCCGATCATAATGTAGATTAGTTGCTGTAAAGATTAGTATAATCCATATGCAAGCACCCATTCCGAAACCTATCGGCGGAGACACCTTTAGGTTTTCCCAATCATTGTGTTCTTCGTCTTCGGTATTACGATGGTTGTGGGTTCCAGCCATCCGGGCGAGTATGAACAGGACGATAAGAATACCCCCTGATTCAATCCATCCCGCTAGGTCGTGCAAAGAAGGCGCATCTTGACCGAAGAGTGAGAAAAGGGGGTCGTGCAGGAGGTTTCCATGCCCCTTGATTTTGATGAAGGTGAGTGAGAAAGCCCGAAGAAGATTTAGGCTCAAGGCAACCACGGTACCGGCTAGGCAAAAGATTATTCTATGGATGATGCCCAAGCGATAGTAGAACCCAAGAAACAGGCTGACTACGAGTGACGCCTGTAAACCGTGGATACCACTGCAGGCTTCGTCCACACCGACTTGACCGAAAACTCCAATGTCGATCACGTTGCCGAGAAGACGTACCTCGTGCCCCATGAATAAGAGGATGTTTACGATGAGCGAGGAAACGCGCCCTTGCAACCATTGGGTAAGCTGCAGATCAGTGGCCAAAGGCCAAGGTATTGCCACTAGAAAGAACAGGATGGGGAAGGCTAGCATTTTAGCCCGATTAAATCCGCCTTGATCATATAATAGGGCAAAGCTAAAGCTTGCTGCACAAATGAAGAGTGCGACGTTCAGCATGCGCCAGTCCGAATTGGCTTCTCGAATGACCCAAAGAGGAAGTAAGGCGAGAAGGCAAGGGATTCCTAGATAAAGCCAAGCCCTTGATTGCGATGTTCGAGATGACTCTCTATCGTGTTCTTCTTTGCTTTTGCTTTTTAGAGCAAGATAAAGACAAAGTATCGGGACGATGAAGCCATGGCTGTATTGGTCGTTGAGTGACCAAGTCAGTTGCAGTTGATAGATGAGCATCCCCCAAACTCCGGCAAGAGATAAAATGCCTAGAATTAAGCGAATGTTTGCCTTCGACTTTGTTTCTGGAACGGGAGCGGTGAGTTCTACTGAATCGCTCATTGTGAACTGGTGAAGCTATCGGGGAAAAGTGAGGTAAGAGCCTTGCGTTCAGCTAGACCGATGCTGTCTTTGGTTATACTTGATTCGAGCCGAATAGCTGTTTGGGTGTCTTGATTCTGGCGAAGGACTTGGCTGCATATCAATATCCACGCCGGTCGTGTTTCACGCCAAGTTCGCCAATCCGATATGTCGCCGAGGGAATCTAGGGCTTTGTCGGGTTCTTCGTTTCGTAAGTGAGCCAGCGCTGCAGTGATGCGGAAGCTGCGATCTTTGTTATCGATCAAGAGGCGATTTGTCTTATCGACGAGATCCAAAATTTTGTTTTTTGAAACTGATGGATCAAGGAGTTCGAAATACCGTTCTGCGTTCTGCAGCTTGGAATCCTTGCCATGAATTTGTAGCAGTTTAGATATCCAGTAACGAATTTCGTGAAGTTCTGCCGAGGAGGCTCGATAGTGTAGAAGTTTTTCCAATGCGTATCGCCTTAACCCTGGCTCATCTGAAATATTCTCTAGGATGTGACAAAGGCTGCGGATATCTCCGCTAGCCTCTAGGTAACGGCAAGTGGCAAGTACTCGACGAGTATCCTTGCGGACTTCCTTCAGTAGTTGATCTAAATCTGCTGCTGCCTTGTCGAAATCACCAGAGATAGAATGAAGGCGCACGGAAATTATGAGCTTCCACTGAGACGAAATGGCGGGTGCATTTGCCAACTCGTTTTTCATGTCATCTCGTCGGTCCAGTACTGCCAGTGCATTCATTCTAAGCTTGAATAGTTCCTCGTGTCGTCTTGCTCTGGCTGCAGGCAATTTCTTCAATAGAAGCGGGAAGGCTCGCAGGCGTCCTAGCCATCGGCAATATATTTCAAGCTGACTATTATCGTTTAGGTCGAAAACCTCGGCACATTCTTCGAGCACAGCTCTTTTATCATGTTCTTGACTAGCGGAATCAAAACGGAGGGCATGAATGCGAAGAAAATCTATTGGTTTGCTATGTGGGTTGACTTTTAGTAGTTCGAGGCAACGCCCCAGACCTTGATTGGCAATTGGTAGGGTTGTATGGATCAGGGTCATGTGCCGAATTGCCTCGATGCCTGTTTCGTCTGGTCGCGGGGCAAACTTCGCAAGAAGTCTGCCCGCTTTCCGCAGATATTGGCTTTGACCTAGGTGTGCGGCAAGTTTTGCGTATAGAAATACTACCTCGGGCGAATTCTCTTTCTTTTGTTCGAGTAATTTACTGACAATCTCTAGTGATTCGAGTGGTTTACCCGCTTCGGCCAGGAATTCTGCCTGTAAAAGCTTATGCTCGGAAAAGGATCGCCACTTAGCGTCTTTCTCTAATGCTTCAATCTGTTTACTTGCGGCGAGCATGGCGAAATCCCTTGGGTTCCTCCCCAGATTTGCATCTCTGTCCCGAGCCACTTGAAGACAGTGGAGAACAAGCATTTCTCGGTCTTCAGCATTTGCTCCTTCGAGTTGCATTATTTTTTGCCATTCTAGAATGGCCTGCAATGGAGCAGTACGGGTTAACAATTCAACATAGTTTCGCGCCACTTTTATGTCCTCGGGTAAAAGCAACATAGCTATCTTCGCTTTAAGAATGCCCGCATCAAGGAGACCAGTTGTATTTGCGAGGTTTTCGCTTTTAAACATTTCGCTGTCTTTTACCAGTGTTTCGGCCTTCCACTTGCGGATTATTGGCAAGTATAAAGGGGCTGAGAAAAAAGCGGTGGCGAAAGACGCCAGCGTAAACATGACTATAATATATTTAATCGAGAGATTTCTCATCAATCGGCTGACTAAAGTTCGGAGTCCATCATTACTTCGACTAAACGATCAGAGGAAACGGTAGAGCACCAAACAAAGAGCGATATTTGGAACTATTCCACTTAAGTGCCAAAGTCTGATTTCTGGATTTCATGGTGCTACTTTAGGTACAAGTCCAGATACCCAGCAACATCCCTCTCGAAGTAGTTCTGCCAGATAGGGATTACGAATCGTTCTTACCCGGATATGCCGTTGATCAAAGCTTTGGTCATGCAATAATAAAGTGGAACTTGTCATTAAGTCAAGCTACCGCCCTTGGCTGCTTGCGGGTTTCCGCAAAGCCTTCCATATGAACCTGAATGCAATGAACTGTTGATTAACTCACTCTCATTGGATGAACCTTAGGGAAATCCAATGAATTTTCGTCTATCTCGATTTCGGTAGGTCGACCAAGAAATTCTAAAAGTACTTTAACTCGCTCCCGAGCAGGAATAAGACGAGTAACCATGCCGTTTCCACCTTGGAAAAGGCCTTCGATTATGGTTACCTCTGATCCTACATGATGGGGGCGATCAGGGATTTCAAGCAATCCGTCCACAGTGGTCGCGATTCTCAACTCCTTTATGATTCCGGAATCCACGGGGTCTGGTTTTAGGTTTCGACGAAGTATGTATGCTACACCATGAGCAAAATGTACGGATCTCATGTTGAGTATAGGATCGAAACGTGCGAAAAGGTATCCTGGAAAGAGTGCTTGGGGAGACGCTGCATTTTTCTTTCGCTGAGAAATGGTTTTCGGAAAAAAAACATCAACTCCTTGTATTGCTTTAATCGATTGCGCTGCTGCATTCTCCGCTCGAGGTTTGGCTCTCACGCAGTACCAATTAAGCTGCCAATCTCCAGTGAGCGCTGGATTCATAGTTTTAGGAGTCCGGCCATTGCAGGTAATAGCCTTGAGCTAGCCTTGGTAAGGCGTTTTAGTTTCTCAATGCGGATTTGATAAAACTTCGCGTTTTGGGCTTCAATATTGCTGGAATCAATTAATTCTTCCATTCGTCGAATGCGTTCCTTGGCACTTTCGAGATGGGGCATAATCTCGTCTTTCATGAAATTTGAGAATAGTCTGCGAAATTCTGATTCCGCTAGATAGTGGTCGCGGCGATCGCCCGCAACATACATGGAACGAACGGCTTTAAGGGTTCGCAGGTTTTTTAAACCCTGGCTTGCGGAACCAATACTGATACCCAAACGAGAGGCGACTGCGTCCATCGGCAATGGTTTCTCTGAAAAGTAAAGCAGTCCGTAGATCTCGCCGACCGAGCGCGGCAATCCCATCATGTTCATCAGTCGCACAAAAAAATCTATTCCCTCTAACTCAAGCGAGCGAGTGGAGACTTTAGAAACTTTTTCTTGGATTTTGGCTTTTATTTTCGTGCGAGGTACTAAGTTTAACTTTTCATATGTTTCAAGTAAAAATGAAATTAAGCAAGTTGATAATTTGTATTTGAGCTTTTGCTTGCTTGAATATCCTGCATGATGTCATTATTTAATAATTATTTAGTTACATGAATGTATCGTTATTTTTGATTCGCACGCTTTAACTTTTCCTGAATGTCTTCCCTTTTAATATGAATAACAACAGGGTGCGCGGATTAGCCTCGCTTCACAATGCGGCTCTTTTGCTTACGGTTATCGCATGTTTTTGGATTATCCATTATTTTTGGAAATCCTCGGGGCACGAATTGATCAATTTGCCTTGGAGTTACGCACTGGCTGCTGTCCTTGGCGTGTTCTTGGCATCTTTTGGATCTTTCGACTCTTATGGTGCGTTTCTTCACTCTATCGGGTGGCGTCGCCTAGGCGCTTCCCTGATTAAGTCAAACTTTCAAGTGGCTCTCATTGCTTTTTTGGTCTTTGCCTTCTACTTCGCCACTAAAGACAAGGCAACCAGTAGGCTTTTCCTCGCTGTATTTATTGGAGCTTGCTGGCCTGTTCTCGTTTTGGCGAATTTCAGCTTCCCAGTGCTTTTTCAGCGTTTTTCCACACCTTCTTCCAGCGATCGAAAGAGTGTGATCATTGGAGACGGGGGTGCTCTCGACTCTTTGAGTCAATGGCTCGACCGGCATACTGCCCAAGGATTTTCTTTCGCCGGTGTTTTCTCAACTTCCCGTTGTGTTCCGGAAAAACTGTCCCTTCCGGATCTTGGGCATTACTCATTGCTCGATGAGTACCTTGAACACAACGAAATCCATCAAGTTGTCGTTGTGCCCGACGAGCACATTGACCGCTGGATCCCCCTTGTTGCGGAAAACTCAAATCGCCATGGTTGTCGGGTTCTCATCTACAATTCACTTTCCAGTTTGTTTGATTCGCGTCTAATTTTCGTAGAAGAATCGGGGCGCCAATTTTTCAGACTTCAGAACGAACCGCTCGAAAGCCCTTTCAATCGAATGGTGAAGCGTGTTTTCGATGTTGCTCTAAGTCTTCCCGCTCTCCTCTTGGCGTTGCCGCCAGCCATGATTTTTGTGTGGTTGTTTCAACGTATACAGTCTCCCGGCCCCCTTTTCTTTCGTCAAGAGAGGGTCGGGCTTGCAGGTCGTAAATTTGTTATCTGGAAGTTTCGTTCCATGGGGCATGATTTCTCAGGCAAAAGGAACGAAGCTGCACAGGCGACTCGCGCCGACACAAGGATTTTCCCTGCGGGTCGGTTTATGCGTCGTTTTAGCATCGACGAAATTCCTCAAATTTTAAATGTACTAAAGGGCGAGATGAGCCTTGTTGGCCCACGTCCTTATCTTGCTCAGCACGATTACCTCTTTCAGCGTGACTATAAGGCTTATCGGGTTAGGCAATTCGTGAAGCCAGGAGTAACTGGTCCTGCTCAATGCCGTGGTCTACGAGGGGAATTTACCGATCCCGAACTTGTTCGTCGTCGTATCGAGATGGATTTCGATTATGTTGGCAACTGGTCAGTTTGGACGGATTGTGAGATTGTACTACGCACCGTGGTTCAAGTCGTCTTCCCTCCGCGTTCCGCTTACTGAGACGATTCTTACTGCTCTAGTGAGTTTCAAGACCGACGACTCCCTCCATTCACTTCCTGCTTTCCCGACTCGAACTGTTCTTGGAGTTAAGTTTTTTTCGGGTAGTTTGACAGAGGTTACTGATCATGCCTTGCTTGGCGGACTAGTAGTCGCCCCATCCGGTCCCGGACTGGCAAATGACCTTCCTCGGGATCCTGCCTATCGTGATGCCCTCGTTGCCGCCGATCTCGTTCTTCCCGACAGCGGGCTCATGGCTCTATGGTGGAATCGTTCCCATTCGAACAAAAAGGAAAAGTTGCCTCGGTTGTCCGGCCTGCTTTTCCTCAAGGAACTCATCAAGCGGGAAGCCCAAGGAGTCCTGCGGGATTCTTTCTGGATTATGCCCGATGCCGGCCAAGATGCCGACAATCGAGGATGGCTCGCAGAAGAGGCTGGACTTGTCATCGAGACCAAGGACGTCTACATCGCACCAGTGTATGCCGGTGCGGGTCTTCTTGCCGACGAGTCCCTTCTTAAGCTTTTGGTCGAACGGCGACCAAAACTAATAATGGTAAATCTTGGTGGTGGCGTGCAGGAACGCCTCGGTCACTATCTGCGGGATCATCTCGACTACCGCCCGATTATTGTCTGCACCGGGGCTGCACTTGCCTTTCTCTCGGGTCAGCAAGTGCGGATTCCCCACTGGGCTGACCGGCTATACCTCGGCTGGCTCCTTCGTTGTTTAGCCAATCCCGTTCGTTTTATCCCTCGCTATTGGGCGGCTCGCAAACTGGTAGGACTCCTTAAACGATATGGCGCCGACTCGCCTCTCCCTCTAGAAACGGAGTAAACTTAGTTTAAGCGTTTTGAAATAACCGGCTTGATTGCCTGGTTTTGATTCTACACCCTGTTCAACTTTTTATGATTGCCGACCGACAGACCAAGCGTGCGTCCGTTCGAGCCCTAGGCTGTCGCCTTAACCAATACGAGGTTACCGCAATTGCCGATCGTCTTGCCGCTGCAGGCTACCAAGTTGTCCCCTTTGGCGAGCCTGCCGACCTCGGCGTCATCAACACCTGTACCGTGACCAACGAGGCCGATGCCAAGTCCCGCAACGTCATTCGCCGCTTCATCCGCGCGAATCCTCGGGCGGTAACGGTAGTGGTCGGGTGCTACTCTCAGGTCGGAGCTTCCTCGGTTGCTGAAATACAGGGGGTCGATTACGTCATCGGCAACCAAGACAAGATGAACCTGCTTGAATACATCGGAGAGGAAAAAACCGATCGTCCGGTTGTCATCAGGGAAAAAATCGCAAGAGATGATTTCTCTCTCTCTATAAATGGTGACACCCCGTTTGAGTGGCGAGCGAATCTCAAGGTACAGGATGGTTGCGATTTCATGTGCGCCTTTTGCATCATACCCTTTGCTCGTGGCAGGGCGCGTTCACGGGCCTTCGACAACCTGATGGAAGAGGCTCGATCGCTCGCGGTCAGAGGTGTTCGGGAAGTTATTCTCACGGGCGTCAACGTCGGTACCTACCAATCGGAAGGTCACGATTTTCTCGCAATGGTCGAGGCCCTTGCCTCTGTTCCGGATTTGGCTCGCATTCGCATCAGCAGCATCGAGCCCACCACCATTCCTGAAGCGCTTTTCCCGCTTATGGCTGATCCCTGTCATCCGCTTCTCCCATACCTTCACGTCCCACTTCAGGCGGGATGTGATCGGACGCTGGACGCCATGAAGCGTAAATATCAACTGGACGAGATTACCGCTTTTATCCGCAAGGCAAACGATCTCGTCCCGAATTTATGCATTGGCACCGACCTCATGGCGGGTTTCCCCGGAGAGACCAATGATGATTTCGAGCAGACCTGCCGCACATTTCTGGAGCAGCCCTTTGCCTACTGCCACGTATTCACCTTTTCCGAACGTTCGGGAACCCCGGCCGCGAGAGCAGACGATCAGGTTCCCATGCAAGAGCGCCGCCGGCGCAGCGACCGTCTTCGTGTCCTGTCCGCATCAAAACGCCATGACTTTTACGAGGCCCAAGTCGGTCGCGAGGCTCGAATTCTAATAGAGGATCCGAAAAACGGTTGCTGGCCTGCCTACACGGAGAATTACGTTCGCGTCCTTGTGCGTTCGGATCGAACGGATCTTGCCAATCGTCTCGCTAGGGTGCGACTCGGTCGAGCCAGACCCGAATACGTCGAAGCCGAGCTTCTGGAAGTCCTCGACCAAACCTGAGCCACGCCGTGCCTGCTCTTCTTCTTTGGGATCTCGACGAAACCTTAGTCACCACGGCCGGGGCAGGGGAGCGCTCGATCGTGCGATCGGCTCGCAAGCACTGGTCCGTGGCGGTCGACCTTTCGCTTATTCCTTACGCCGGTTGTACCGATCGCCGGATCGGCCACCTCATCCGCAAGCATTTCGGCATTGCCGAGGATGAATCTACCCTGCGAGCCTACCTCGATGACTTCGTGAACTTCGTTTCCGAGGAACTCCCTGACTCCGGTGCCCGTATACTGCCCGGAATTTCGGAAGTCGTAGAAGCAGCCCACACTTCGCCAAATCATCAGCAAGGTCTCCTCACGGGTAACCTTCGGGCGGCTGCGGAGGCGAAGCTAGTCCCCTTTGGTCTATGGGATTATTTTTCTTTCGGAGCCTTCGCCGATGATGCGATCGAACGCTTGGATCTTGGGCCGGTCGCTCTAGCGCGGGCTTCTGAGTATTACGGAGTCACCTTTGCTCGAGAAGAAGTCACAGTCATAGGCGATACCCCTCACGATGTCGCTTGCGCCCGCGCCATCGGCGCTCGATCGCTTGCCGTGGCATCCGGTCGTTTTACCCCGGAGCAACTTGCCGAGTGTGAGCCGACCTGTCTCGTACGTTCACTCCAAGAGCCTGCTGCCCTTTCTTTTCTTTCCCTTTAGTCTTGCGGGCGGAGCCATCTCCCGTCTTTTCTCGGTTTGCATGGCCAAGATTCTTTTATGCGATGGGCACAACCTTGCCTTCCGTGCCTTTTACGGCATCACCGAACTCTCTCGCTCGGATGGTTTCCCCACCAACATGATTCACGGTTGGCTTCGAACCTTCTGGAGGCTGGAAGACTATGAAAAGCCCGATGTCGTGCGAGTCTACTTCGATAAAGGGGCTCCCGCTCGCCGTGTAAACTTGCTTCCCGAGTACAAGGCAAACCGCGGTGCATCTCCCGAAGATTTCCAGCAACAGCTTCCTTGGGTCAAGCAACTGACCGTGGCCCTCGGCTATAGTTCCGAAGAGCGAGAAGGCTTGGAGGCGGATGACCTCATAGCCGCCGCCGCCGTCACTCTTGCCGAGCAGAATCAGGAAGTCTTAATTGTGAGCGCCGACAAGGATCTTTCCCAGCTTATCTGCCCTGGCGTTCGCCAGCTCTTGCCCCCTCCGACCGCGAACCCACGTATCGGTTGGAGAACCTTGGACGTCGAGGGCGTTTGCGACAAGTTTGGCGTGCCTCCCGAGCGTATTCTCGATTACCTCGCTCTCATCGGCGATACTTCGGACAACATCCCGGGTCTCCCCGGCGTAGGTCCGAAGACCGCCGTCAAGTGGCTCTCAGAGCATGGCACCCTAGAGAACGTAATTGCAAACGCCGGACGTCTTACCCCCAAGCGCTTCTGCTCAATAGTCTATGAAAATCAAGAAATTCTTCGCCGAAACATTGAGCTGGTTCGCCTCGAGCACGATGTAGAAATCGATCTTTCCACTCCACCGCCTCCCAACCTCCAGGCCCTTCGCGAAATTCTCACTGAAATGGAAATGCATCGCTCCATCGAAGAGGCGGAACGCCGCTATGCACGCTGATACTGTCCGATGGATTTCTTTCGTATCCTCTCCTGATGTGCTAGACGAGGCAGAACTTTTTTTCGGCCCCGATCCGATCTCAAATTCTTATTCCCTTGCGTCTGTGCGGAAAGGATACGTTTTAGCTATTCCTTTTCATTAGATGAGCACTTTATTAAATTTTGGTTTGCCTAAGGGCAGTTTGGAGGAAGCGACGATCGATTTGTTCGCCAAGGCGGGTTTTCGCATTTCGAAGGGATCTCGTTCCTATAGACCTGCATGGGACGATCCCGAACTGGATGGCCGTTTTGTTCGTGCTCAGGAAATGAGCCGATATGTGGAGAATGGGTTCTTCGATTGCGGTCTGACTGGTCGTGATTGGGTCTTGGAGAATGGATCGGATGTGGTACAGGTTGCGGATTTGGTATACAGTCGGGCTTCCAATCGTATCTCCAAATGGGTGCTTGCTGTGCCCGAGGACTCGGACATTCGCTCGGTTAAGGATTTGGAGGGCAAGACGGTGGCCACCGAATTGGTGAACTTTACTCGGGGGTATCTTGAGGAGCATGGCGTGAGTGCCGATGTGGAGTTTTCCTGGGGGGCTACGGAAGTGAAAGTGCCCGAGCTGGTAGATGCTATCGTTGATCTTACCGAAACGGGGAACTCGATACGAGCCAATAGGTTGCGGATTGTCGACGTCTTGCTCGAGACGAACACAGTGCTGATTGCCAACAATGCGAGTTGGGGAAATGAGGCGAAGCGAGCCAAGATGGAGAACATTGCTTTGCTCCTGCAGGCCGCTCTGGATGCTAAGGCGAAGGTCGGCCTGAAATTGAATGTCCCAAAGGCGATTCTCGATCAAGTGTTGGAGGCTTTGCCCGCCCTCCGCAATCCAACAATTTCGAGTTTGAGCGATGAGAACTGGGTGGCCGTGGAGACCGTGATCGAGAAGAAGATTTCTCGGGAAATTATTCCCGCGCTCAAGCGACTCGGAGCAGAGGGCATCGTGGAGTATCCGCTCAACAAAGTCGTCTATTAATCGTCTCAA